>NZ_LMPY01000046.1:0-17109 GCF_001424445.1 Methylobacterium sp. Leaf361
GTGCTCGGGATATCGCTGGCGACCTATAAACGAGACCTCAAAGCGGGAAAGCGGACGCACCCATCGCAAAGCCGTGAGCCGGTTTCATCGGTAATAGAACTCTCAGTAGGGTCCGAGATCAAACCGGCTCACGGACCTGCCCAGGCCCTCGCGGGCGCCTGCAGACAGACCACTCGGAAACGTCGCGCCGAGGTTGATCAAATCCACCCAGCGCGGGTCCAGCGAGACTCGCCTGCGTCAGACAAGGCCGCAGCGCTGGCGGGCATTCGCCCCGGTGCTAAGGCAACGCTCGCCGCGGCCAGTCGCACCGTCGCGGTGGCGCTGCCGGGCGGCGAGTTCGAGATCCCTGGCGACCTCCTGTCGGGGATTGACCATGCGGAGCCGATCAACCCCGCGGCCGCACGGGCGACGGCTGATCGGGTGATCGCCGGTTGGACGTCGGGGCGGATGCCGGATGAGGTGATCGCTGCCATCGAAGCGAAGGCGGCCTCGCTCGGCTTGGCGAACCGGTCGGAGGTGGCGCGGTCGATCGGGATAGAGCGCGGCACGTGGAGCAACGCGGCGCGCCGTGAATTCGGCCTCGGCGCCGACAAGGTCGCTCTGGTGAAGGCTTGGCTCGCCGCGGCTTGATGATCTCCGTCCCGGGCATCGCGACGGTGCCCGAAACGTCCTGCAAAAAGAAAAAGAGAAGCGGGCCCGGATGTGGCTCTGATGGAGCCGAGAAGCGCCATAGCCGTCCAGCGCGAATTGATCACCGCACGCGGGCGCGATCCCGATCAGTAATTGAACCGGCGATCGATAGGCGCGCTGGTATCGAGCGACGGGGCCAATTGGAATTGGCCCATTGCGCGAATTGAACCCGGATCGCGCGATGAACGATCACGAGCTCCAGGCGATCATCGATCAGGTCGGCCGGGCTATCGAGGTCGAAGAGGCGAACGCCGCCGATCTGATGCGGACCGTCGAACAGTTCGACGGATTACCGGTCGCCGATCACCTGCGGACAAGGGCCCGAGAGCATCGGGTCCACGGCCTGCAGCTCCAAGCTCGCCTCGCCGGCCTGGTCTCGGCGATCAGGACGACGCGCGGCTAGTAGGCCTCAGCCCCGCCCAGGCGCCTGATCCACGGTTCCCACAGCCATATGATCTTGCTGCTATAGGATCGCCACCGATCGGGATTAGCTTGCGTCAAACTATAGAGGAACGCGCCACCATCCCTAATTCGTTATAGGTCTAGAATATCGCGATCAGGCTCCGGCACTGCATGCGAGGCCCTGAAACGCGACCATCGGAGCAAGTAGCGTTCTGAACAATTGACGTGGTATCTTCCGCGCAGAGTTGCGTGCCTGCGAGCCCGTCATGAGCACTGAACCCGAGGTCACCACCGCGTACCCCTCGCCCTTGTGGCAGGTCCTGGCCGATCTGAAGGCCGCCAACGTCCGGCCGACGCCGCTAAACATCCTGGCCCGGGCGACGGATATCGGAATGACCGATGCCGACATCAGCACCATCGTCGACGAAATCGCCGCCGAACGCAGCCTCGATCAGGTGGCGGCATGATGCGCGATGATCCGACCGCCGTGCTGATCGGACTGATCCAGCGCGTGCCGATCCTGGCGGTCGAGGCTGAAAGCGACGCCCCTGCCATCGCGTATCAGCGCGCCATCAGAGCGTGGCAGCGAGAGGCAGCGGAGGTCATCGCAGAGGCCCGGCTGAGCAGCCCCGCCCATGGCCGCCACACCGCGCCCGACGCCTTCGCCCGCGCCGCTGTGGCGTCGGCTCTAGCCCACGGGACGGCCGAGTGATCCCTCACATGCTGAAGGGGAGGGTACGCCCCAAAAGTCTGGAGGTCTTGGGCAGGGACCACACTAGGCCCCACGGGTGGAAACCCCGCGCGCGTTTTTGATGGTCGATATCTCCGGGCCCGGCCCGATCCATTGCCCGGGTTTTGGCCCGGTTTCCCCAGCGTAATCGCCAATTCGAGGCGCCCGTGATGGCCCGAAAGCCCGGTTCAAAAACCCCCGAGAAACTTCAGGCCCGGACGGGTACCGCTCGCGGCGGCCGGCCGACGAAGGCCGAGGCCATGCGGCGCCGCGCCGAAGCGGCTGGCGTCGATCCGGCGTTGGTCGACCCGCGAAGGATCCTCGCGGCTATCGCGATCGATCCCGCCGCCTCGGCCGCGGCCCGCGTGTCGGCCTGTCGGGTCCTTCTCCTCAATGAAGCCCGGCTCGCCGCGCTGGTGGCGGCCCCGGTCGAGGATGAGGAGGCCGCGATCCCGGTCGACCTGGTCACCGAGCGGGCCCTTGCGCTGATGGCGGCGGGCCGGGGGCGGGTGCAGTGACGGAGGATCGGCCCCTCCCGGTCGCCGGCAACCACCGCGGGGTCAGTCTGTTCGCGGATCAGCCGGCCGAGCGCATCGAGGGCGTGGTCCGTCCGGCGATCGACCATGTGTTCGGGATGACCTCCCCCGGCGACCTGGTCGAGTACGCCGGCGACGCCCGGCATCCCCCGGAGGCGCGCCTTCTGGCTGCCGCTCGCGTGGAGGCCTTCTGGGAACTGGCGGCCGAGAACCGCGCGATCCGGCCTCTGGTCGACCTCGACCGCCTCCGGGCGAGCGTCGCCGGCCTCGACTCTGTGACGTGGGTGGATCCCCGGCGCTACGGCTCGCTCCTAGACCCCGACGGCGCCGTTGAGCGCGCCGAACCCCTGCCGGCCGATGGATCCTGCCCGTGACGCCCCGCCAGGTCCTCAACATGCCGCCGGGCGACCGCGCCCCCGCCCTCCGCCAGCATGCGCTTCGCCGCCTCGGCGAGCTGCAGGCGATCGAGGCCGAGGCCGCCCGCAAGGTCGCGCGCCGCGAGCGGGAGCTCGCCCGCCTCAGCCGCCTTGCCGCCTTCCACCGCGTCGAGCTGCCGGCCGACGTCACTGCCCGCCTTCACCACCCAAGGAGCAAGACCCATGGCTGATACGGACAAGGCCGAGATCCTCGGCGGCGCGATCATGGCCGCGATGCAGACCGCCATCCTCGACAACGGGATGAGCCCGCAGGCGGCCTTCGACACCGCCCTGATGGCGATCGGCGGCATCTCGATCCAGGCGGAGGGGGAGTACCGGACTGGGGCGAAGCTCATCCTGATCGGCCAGGGCCTTGTCGACGGCTCCCCCGAGGGCGTCGCCAAGCGGGGCAAGGCCTCGAATTGATCGACGCGATCAATTGGGCCGCCAATTCCCATTGACGGCCCCGATGGCCTCGCCTACGTAACGGACGTCATCGATCGATCGGCTGTCACCGCGTACGCGGGGCGACCTCGACGACGGCACCTTCGGCGCACCGGCTGGACCGGGCGGCAAGGCCAGACAGCACCACACGGCTGCCCTCTGCAGGGCTCGCCCGGTGTCCCGGTACTTGCTCACGAAGGTGATCGACGATGGACCTCATCTCCCCCGATGCTGCCTGGACGGCCGGTTTCATGACCGGGCCACCCGTCGAGCTGAAGCTACTCGATGCCGCCGCCGACGGTGGTGAAATCGAGGGCTACGGAGCGATCTGGGGTGGCGGCAACGGCCGGTCCGGCGACTTCGGAGGTGACTCCATCGCCCCGGGCGCCTTCGCCGACAGCCTCGCCGCACATCACGCCGCCGGCAGCGCCCCCGCGATGCTCTGGGCCCACCGCCAGGCCGAGCCTATCGGCCGCTGGACGGCGATGGGCGAGGATCCGCGCGGGCTCCGCGTGCGGGGCAAGCTCAACCGAGACACCGAGGCCGGCGCCAAAGCGTACGCGCACATCCGGGCCGGCGACGTCACAGGTCTGTCCATCGGCTTCGGCGTGGCCCCTGGCGGAGCAAAGACGGTCAGCGGCGGCCGGTCCCTGACCCGCCTGGATCTGCACGAGGTGTCGGCGGTCTCGACCCCCATGCACCCCGGCGCCCGGATCACGGGCGTGAAGTCCCTCGGCTCCCGCGCCGAGCTCGAAGACCTTCTCCGAGAAACCGGGCTCGCCCGTGGCGCGGCCAAGAAGATCGCCGCCGCGGGCTGGCCCGCCCTCACCGGGCAGCCGGATCCTGAACCCGACGACGGGAGGCGCACCGCGGCGGCGGTCGCCCTCACCAAAGCCCTCGACCGCAACCTGACGGAACTGAAAGGCCTATTCTCGTGACCCATCGCACTGCGCTCATCATCGCCGGCAGCGGCTTCGCGGGCTTCCTCGCCTGCAACATCGGCGGCGTCCGCGTCGCCTTCGACGCCCCCAACGACCTCGGCGGCCAGGTGCTGGAGCGCCTGCAGGCCAACCATACCGAGACGAAGGGCCTGATCACCCGGGCCGGCGAGCGCATCGGCGCCACGGAGACCGCCCTCAGCGAGGTGAAGGAACGCCTCGACGGCTTCGATGCCCGCATCACCGAGGCCGAGCAGAAGGCCGTCGGGCGCGGGCGCGGCGGCGCGACCGGCCCCCTCGAGGTGAAGTCTTGGGGCGCAACGCTGATCGAAAGCGACGGCTTCAAGGCCCTCGCCAGCAGCCCGAGCCAGCAGGGCCGCGTCAAGCTCACGGTTCCGTCGAGCGGCCTAGAGGTCAAGGCGATCACGAGCGCGGTTGGCAGCGGTGGCGCGCTCATCGCCGCGGACAACCGGGTCAACGATCCCGTGATGCTGCCGCGCCGGGTGCCGACGATCCGCGCTCTGGTCGCCCCGGGGGTGACCACGTCGAACCTCGTGACGTACGCCCGCCAGACGGGCCGGACCATCAACGCCGCCATGGTCGCCGAAGGCGCTCAGAAGCCTTACTCGGACAGCACCTGGGAAACCGTGCAGGCGCCCGTCCGGACTCTGGCGCACCTCATGAAGGTGAGCCGCCAGGCCGTGGACGATGCCCCGGCGCTGATGTCGATCATCGACGCGGAGATGCGGTACGGCCTCGCCGACACCGAAGACGCGCAGATGCTGGCCGGCAACGGCGTGGGCCAGAACCTGGCAGGGATCCTGCCCCAGGCCTCCGCCTTCGTGCGCCCCTATCCCGTTAATCAGGAGACGGCGCTGGATCGGATCATCGCGGCGGAGGCTCAGCTCTCAGCGCTGCTGTATGAGGCGGATGGGATCGTACTGAACCCCATCGACTGGTTTCAGATGATCAACACGAAGGATACGACAGGTCGGTACCTCTCGGCAGGCCCCTTCGGTCCGGAAAATTCCCGACTTCTGTGGTCAATTCCGGTTGTCGTGACCACGCTGATGCCGGTCAACAACTTCCTGATCGGCGCATTCCGGCGCGGCGCGCAGATCTTCGACCGGATGGATGCGGAAATCCTGCTCTCGTCGGAGAACGATAAGGACTTCGAGCTGAATCTTTGCACGGTTCGCGGGGAGAAGCGTCTTGCTTTCGCGGTGCCGCGGCCTGGCGCTTTCGTGAAGGGCGTTCTCACCGTCTCCGCCTGATCTGCAGTGAAGGCAGAGGATGCAGCCGATGACTGATGCAGAAGCGGTCTTGGTCCAAGCGACAACGACGTACCTCGAAGGCTCCGAGCACAAGAGCGAGCACAGCGCACCGTACCTGGTGAAGCGCTCGCATGGCCTGGAGCTTGAGGCACAGGGGTTCGCGAGGATCGTGGGTCCCGCGCAACCGGCGGCGGCACCGGCTGACCCGGAGCCCGCCGCGCCAGCCGTCGAGGTGGATCCGGCGCCTCTGGCTCCGCGCGCCGAGCCGACAGCTTTGCGCCGACGCGGCCGCCCGCCGGGCAAGCGGGTCTGATCGAGCCACGCCGCGGCATCGCACCCGCGGCGGGCCTAGAGATCCCGTCGTCCCGGCGAGGGGCGGCGGAGTAGCCGGGCGTTACGCCCCCGGCGGGCCCACTCGGGGGTGGCCTAAAACACCGAGTGCCGGCGGCCTCGCCAAATTCCCGGGGCGTGGCCGGCATCTCGTTTCCAGCGCGTCCCGACCCGCGCCCGCCGGAGGTGACACGTGAACGACCTCGACCTGATCACCGAAGTTCAGATCGTCGCCTCGACGGAGGGCGTGCAGCCCACGATCGCGGCGACGGAGCGGCTCGGTACCGCCGTCGACAAGCTGGCCAATTCGAATGAGGCCCTTGCCGGTACCGACGACCAGGTGGTGGCCGCCGGCGAGCGGGTCACGAAGTACCGGATCAGCGCCGCCGCCGCTGCGGATCGGCTTCAGCGACAGCTGGACTCGGAATACCGGGCCACAAAGCAGATGGAGGCGGCGCTCCGCGACCTTGAGCGCGCCCGGGCCCAGGGCATCATCAGCGTCACCCGCCAGAACGAGCTGATCGCCCTGGCGGAGCAGCGGTTCGGCGGCGCCGCGGCGGCGGCCACCCGGGCGGCGGCCGCGAACGAGAACCACGCCAAGTCGACCGGCATCGCCAGCCATCAGCTGCAGAACCTCGGGTACCAGCTCAACGACGTGTTCACGTCCCTGGCCAGTGGCGCGCCGGCCTTCCAGGTGGTGGCGCAGCAGGGTGGCCAGATCGCGCAGATCCTCGGCGAGACGGGCGTTTCAGGAGCGGTGCGCGGCGTGGCGGGCGCGATCGGGCGGTTCCTGACGCCGGCGACGGTCGGCGTGGGCGCCCTCGCGGGCGCGGTGGTGCTCGGCTACATGGCCTGGAGCCGGTACGACGACGACAGCCGGAAGGTCGGGGTCACGTTGCAGGGCCTCGGCCGAGAGACCGGCCTGACCCGAGACGCCTTCGAGAAGCTCGCCACCTCCGCCGCGGCCGCCGGCAACGTGACGGTGAGGCAGGCTTCCGACCTCGGCACAACGCTGGCCGCAACCGGCCGGATCGGGCCCGACAACATCGCCCGGCTGATCGGCGTGTCCAAGGACCTGGCGGCGACGTTCGGCGTCAGCCTGGATGAGGTGAAAGAGAAGCTCACCGCCTTCGGTACCGCGGAGGGCATCACCCGCCTCAACGATCAGCTCCAGTTCCTGGACGCGCGCACGCTCCGAGTGATCCAGAGCCTATTTCGAGCCGGCCAGGAGCAGGACGCGATCCGGATGGCCGTGGAGCGCCTCCCGGCGGCCCTGGCCAAGGCCGAGACGGCTCAGGGTGCCGTCGCCAAGGCATGGGACGCGATCAAGAGCGCCGTCAGCGACGCCGACAACGCGATGGGGCGGTTCATCGATCGCCTCACCAAGGGCCCGTCGCCGGCGGACCGGCTGAAGGAGCTGCAGGACCGCGTGGAGTCGCTGAAGGCGGCCGAGGCCGAGAATATCGTCCAGCCGGGCGGCACGCGGCGCCCGTACGTGCCGCCGACCTCGCCCACGGTCTCCAGCACCACCGCGACGCCGCTCCCGCCCTCGCGCCCGACGGAATTGCAGGCGGCTCAGTCCGAACTCGAAAAGTACATGAACAAGCTCGCCGCGACGAAGCGGGCCGAGCTCGAGGTGGCAGAGCGCAAGGAGCTCGAGGCCAGCCTCAACCGCAAATCCGGGGAGCTGAAGAAGCTGACCGAAGAGGCCGGCCTCGGGTCCGACTCCTGGCGGAAATACAAGGATCTCCAGATCGCCGCGGATGAGGCGCTGAAGTCCGGCAACCCGGAGCTGATGAAGCGGGTCGACAACGTGAAGGACCTCGCCGAGGCGGGATCCATCCTCGAGCACGTGGTCACCACCACCAGCAAGGCCGACGGTGAGCGCCTCACCGCCGGCGACCGGGCCGCGGAACAGCGGCGGATCGACATCGCCAGCACCCGGGCCGTCACCGTCGAGGAAAAGGCCCGTGCCGCGCAGATGCAGGCCGAGGCCCGCCAGCGCGGGCAGCTGATCACCGTGCAGCAGGCACAGGCCGACGCCGAGCACGCCGCGCAGATGGTGCGCGAACAGTCGGACCAGCAGCTGCGCCTGATGCTCCGCGACCAGGGGCTTGAGGCCGACGGCATCCGGACGCGGATCGGCCTCATCGGCCAGGGCGCCGAGGCGCAGGCGGTCGCGATCGCGCGGCAGCGGACGGAGCAGGACCTCACCCGGCAAGGGATCGGCCTCAGCAGCAGCCTCGCGGCGAGCGTAATTGCCGGCG
Source organism: Methylobacterium sp. Leaf361 (assembly GCF_001424445.1). Classification (NCBI taxonomy): domain Bacteria; kingdom Pseudomonadati; phylum Pseudomonadota; class Alphaproteobacteria; order Hyphomicrobiales; family Methylobacteriaceae; genus Methylobacterium; species Methylobacterium sp. Leaf361. The sequence continues at coordinate 8,028 of NZ_LMPY01000046.1, forward strand.
CGGAGGCGAATGCCCGGCTGAGTGTCTCCTACGACAAGGCCGTCGAGGCGCAGCAGCGCATGCGGGACGGCCAGAAGGAGCTCGCCAGCGAGTTCGAGACCTTCGTGGAGGGGGTCCTGATCGGCGGCCAGAAGATGTCCGAGGCCTTCAGCTCCCTGGCCAAGAGCCTCGGATCCAACGCGCTGAAGGCGGTGCTCACCGGCGACGGTCCCCTGGCCGGGATCCTCGGGACGGCTGCGACGGAGAAGGGACAGCTCGGCGGGTTGCTCGGCGGCGGTGGCGGCCTGTCCAAGCTGTTCGACGTCGACAAGATCACCGAGTCCCTCGGCATCGGCGCGGAGACGGGGATCGGGAAGGCCCTCAGCGAGGCGCTGAAGCCGCAGAAGGCCGGCGGCGGGATCATGTCGTCACAGCTCGGCCAGGGCCTGACCACAGCCGCTGCGGGCGCGTCGATCGGCTACGCCAGCCAGTCGCCCCTCATGGGTGCCGGCGCCGGCATCCTGACCGGCCTCGCGTCCGGCAACCCGATCATGGCCGCGGTGGGCCCCGCCGTCGGTCTCGGCCGCACCTTCGGCAAGCGCCAGCCGGCAGACGAAGCCCCCAAGCCCGACAGCCAGGAGTCACCCCGTGACCGCGATCAACGTCCTATTGCAGCGTGAACGTGCCTACCTGATCACCGACGCGGCTTGGTACGACGCCGAGGGCGTACTCCGGAACATCGCCCCGAAATCGGTCGCGGTGGGACACTGGCCGGGCGCGATCGCGACCCGCGGGCCCGGGCTGGCCAATTCCGTCCTGGCCACCGAGGCGGGGTTGCAGTTCCCCGACTTCGACGCCTTCGCCAATGGCGCTGCGGAATTCCTGAAGGCCTGGACGGAGCGCAACGCCGAGCACCTCGCCGAATGGGCGGAACAGGGCCACGTCGAGGTAATCGCGATCGGCTGGAGCAAGAGCCGGGACCGGACCCGGGGCATCTTCGTATCCTCCCGGGACGATGCCGCAGAGGCGACCGCGCGCGGGATTGAGGCGGACAACGACACGCGGTTGGAGCGCGCATTCGAGGTGTTCGAGATCGAGTCCGGCTATCTCCGCCCGCAGCCGACCCTGGAAGCCATGGCCGCGGCCGGCCTCGATCCGGATATGGACCTTGAGACTCAGCCCGTCCTGACCGGTACCGGTGCGCGCATCGTCGTCGCGCAACGCGAGCTCCGGGAACCCATCATGACCGGTGGTGACCCGGTGTGCTTCGTCGGCGGCTTCGTGGTCAACACGGTGGTGGACCGGACCGGCGTGCATGTGTCCAAGGGGATCGCCTTCCCGGATGAGGTCGGGCGACGCATCGAGGCGACACGGGGTGATGCGTTCTGGCCGCATTCGGCAGACCACGTGCCGCCCCCGGCCGGCCCCCCGGAGCCTCCGCCCGGCCTGTCACGGCAGCAGCGGCGCGCATGGGAGGCGCAGCAGCGCCGCAAGGGTGCCGGCCGCGTGCGAGCTGTATCGTGACCCCGGAGGAATTGGAGGGGCACCGGCTGGCCGGCGCGCGCCACGGCCGCATATGTGCGCTGATCGCCCTGGAACACCTCTCCGGGGCTGACGCGCCAACCATCGAGCGGTGGCTGGCCCACTACCAGGATGTGGTGTTGCGCGACGCGCTCGCGGAGCGCCTCGCCAATGGCGCGTCCGCCCTGGCATGCTCCGTCTTCGCCTCAGGATCCGTCACAGCCTTGGCGACGGATCTGAACGAAGCGGCCGAGCTGTCCCGCAGCCTGGCGGCAGCTGTCGCCGGCACACGACCTCCGGCCGCGTGATGGCCAGCCGGAGCGCGTCGGTAGGCGTGGCCGGCATTCGAATTCCGCCCCTCGAGCGATCGGTTGGCGGCGCAGCTGAGGGCCTTGCTTCTTCATCTCTCAGCGCGGACCACTCGCAGCGTGTCCGAAACAACGGCGAGAGCCGGCGGCCTCGACTCACGGGGCGCGGCCGGCACCTTCACTGCAGCGTGTAGACCGACTCCGGTACCGGTAGGTCGCGGAGCGAGGCCTCGATGGCGGTCTCATCATCCAGTCGCCTTCTCGAGCACCTCACGGCCCGCCGGCGTGAGGAACCAGTAGGCCTGCCGTCCCTTCGGTCCTGAGGTCCGCCTAGTCACCAGCCCGGCCGCCTCGAGCACGGGCATGACGGACGGGTAGGCGTTGCCGCGGAGGCCCTGTGGGTTGGCCGCACACGCGCGCAGGGCGTCGAGTCGTCGCTGGGCGACGGCGGGCGTGATCGCTGGCATTCGGAATTGCGGGCTGAATTCGGACGGGCAGGACCGCCATCCTAATTCAAATGAAACTCGCGCGCTCGCGAGGCGGAATTACCGGGCCTGCGGCACGTTCGACTCGGCCATTAATGCGGCCTCCGAAAATCAATTCGCGAGCATTTGAAAACGGGCCGGAATCGCGTTCCATAAAGGGGGTTACGCGACCGTACGCTCCCCTCGCGCGAGGCCAGGTTGTTCCACCGGAACAATCCCCCATTGAAAAAACGCGGCGTTTTTCAACCATTGACGCTTTACGCGTTGCGCGTACATGTGGCGTGTCATGAGCGCGTACGCCTTTCCCGGACCCAAGCGGAATTCGCGTGTCGGCAGCCTCATTGCCGGCCTCGGCAGCCTTGCAGCCATTTGGCCGACGGTGACCGTCGCGACCCGCGCCCCCGCTCGATCGGACCTCGATGCCCTCCGCGGGGATAGCTTGCGGATCGGGGCGGACATGCGCCGTGTCATCGAACGCGAGCGCGAGCGTGTCACGGCGGCCGAACAGGAATAACCCGCCGGCGCGGCAGGATCAGCGCCCGCAGGCACCTCAGTCCGAAATCGTGAGACAGGACTTCTGGCAGGGGCCGTTGCCTCCGCCGGGAGCGTTGGAGCAATTCCGGCAGCTCGTCCCTGATGCCCCGGAACGCATCTTCGACGAATGGCAGCGTGAAGCTGCACACCGCCGCAAGATTGAGGAAAAAGCCCTCACCGGAAATCTGCGCACCGTACGGTTCGGGCAGGTCGGGGCAATTACCTTCGGCCTCGGCGCCCTCGGTATTTCCGGCTTGGGATTCTGGCTCGGCTATCCGGTCGAGGCCTCAGCCGTCACGTGCACGACCGTGGTCGGTGTCGTGGGCGCGTTCCTCTATCAGCGGACCCGGGGCGAATCGTAGGGAGTTGCACCGCGGTGCAATTCACCCCGCGCGCACAGCCTGCAATTGCCGCCTCAGCCTCTCCAGGTCCTGCACTGCCTGCTTCGCCTTCGTGTAGGCGTGCGATGCGTACCCGGACCGGTCACCGCCCACGATCGCGGCCGTATACTTCTCGGCCTCGCGTGCGGATCGCAGGGCGCTGTCCGCGAGGCGCAACGCCTCCTGAATCTCACTGACCGTCAAACCTTCCTCCCGTTCGGCATATTGCCCGGCCGCATGATGCCACGGCATGGCTCAGCCCGCGCCACCACCCGCGCGGATTCTCTGCCGGCCTGATCGGCGAGGGTCGACCTCTGCCCCCCGGCAGCCCTTCGACGGGTCTGCACGCTCAAATCCCCCCTTTTGAATCTCTGGTACCGGTCGGGCTCGAACCTTTGAGCCCACCCCCTGCGGCCCACGCCGGAGCCACGCGGACCATTCGCGGTCGACCACTCGCAGGATGCTCGGCAGGCTCCGATCATAGGCGCGGCGCCGCTCCTGACGCTCGAGCATCCCGAGGCGGCAGGCCTGCCGGATGGCATTCTGCGCCGACGTCCGGCTGATCCCAGCCCGCGCGGCGATGGCGTCGATCGGCAGGACGCACGCGCCTGAGGCCCGCACGTCGTCGCTGATAATTTTCAGCGCGGCCAGCTCCGCGGTGGTGAACCGGGCGGCCAGGGCCGGCGGCATCGGTCCGGACGCGGCGAGCCGGCGGCGGCGCTCGATCGCGACGGAGCGGACCGGCGGACGCTGAGGCCGGCGAACGGGGGGCCGACTAGGCGGTCCGCTTTGCCGCCCTTCTCCTGAATTGGAGAGCGGTACCGCGCGCCGCGCCTCGATCAGCGTCGACAGCTCCTCCGCCTCGGCCTCGGTGACGCCGCCGGCGCCGAACGCCTTCCAGAGCGCGGCCGAGACCTCGCACAGCCTCGCGAGCGGTGCGGCCTGAGCCGCCCGCCGGATTTCCTCGGCAACCATCGTCCTCAGCCCTATGCGGGCCGCGGGCAGGATCCGGACACACCTTTCCCGTTGCCAGACTTGCCGGTCTGGCTTGACACCCCGGGGGGTCTCATGGCTTGTGAGGAGCAGGAACGCGGGCCTCACAAGGCCTCAGGAATTTCAGCAGCCTCGACCTTGCCGGGTCGGGGCTGTTGGCGTTTCAGGGTCTATCGCGCGGCGGTGATCTCTCCTGATGCCGGCTCGACTCGCGGGGCGGGCCGTGCCGGAATGAACCATCTCGACTGCGCGGCATGGCCAAGTCAACGCCAGGTCCGATATTCGAGCGCAACAGCGCCTATCATGATACCATCTTGCGGCTATCATGCATCAGTCGGGCTGCTTGCTCCGCAGCTGTGCGGTCCAGGTTCGTACCCTTCGCCACGTCGACTCGGACCAGGCGCCAGCCGATCGCATCCTCGGTGTGGCGTGCTGTTCCCACCAGCCGTACTGCCTGATGTAGCGGTGCACGAGGCTCAACACCATCATCTGCGCAGTCGATAGCTCCTGATCAGCAGCTTGAAAGGCTTGATATCGAGCAACAGCTCGCTGTCCCGCTTCTGGCGTACCTACGTCACGTATTGTGGGATCGATAATATTGCTCATGAATACGATGAGGCACAAATCTACCGACTCAAGGGCCCTGTGCACCTCAGGCGGGAATAGTGCGAGCATCAACCGCTTTTGCCGCCACATCTCTTTCTGGCACGTATCCCGGCTCGTTACGTCGCCAGCGCGAGCGCCCTCCCGGATCTCATCCCGCCGCCCGTTCAGAGCGTCGTTGTATGCGTTCCAGGTCTCGAACCGCTTGGCGAATAGGTCGAACCTGAGCTTCCGGTGAGCGATCCAGGCTTGGGTGCCTGTGAACGCCAGCGCTACCAGCGCGATCCAAGTTGAAGCTTCCATCTCGCATCCTTCAAGGCGCCATCTTGCGCCTATCATGCGTCTGAATTTCTAGCCCTTATCGAAGGCGGCAACGGCCATTTCGAGGGCCTCCGCCATCGTAATCCGCTTCTGATAGGCGATCCGGCGAAGCGCCGCGTGAGTCTCAGGCTTGATCCGGGTGGCGAACGGCTCGCGTCCAGTCCGTCGGAGTGTGCGGCCGTCGATTTTCCCCGGGTCCCAGGCTGGCGGCGATGGTGGTTCGGCGGCCGGCGGCACGGCGGGCGGAGCCGGCGCGGCCTCGGTCACCGGTGTGGCTGGCGCAGGACCTTCTACGACGGCTTCCTGCTCCGCCCGATCCTGCTCCGCCATCATGCGAGCGACGGCCTCGGCATCCATGCCGGCGCGGTTGCGGGGCTTGCTGGCCATCATAGGCTCTCCAGGCGTGCACGCACGGCGGCGGCGAGGGCAATGAATTCCTGACCGGACTGAGACTCGGGCGGTACCGGCTCGCCGGCAGACAGCGCGTCCGCCACGATGGCCCGAAGCGCGATCGGGGGTGCTACGGGTTCGGTCAGCCCGGCGAGCGTCCCAACCACATCCCGACCCGATCCGGTCCGCCTGTCGACGCGCGAGGGCACCACCAGGATATCGGGCCGACCACGGCCGCCGGCCTTGCGGTGCCGTCGGACAATACCGACCGTCTCGGCCGCCCCGCGGATGTCGAGCATCGAGGCACCTACCGGGATCAGGGCTAGGTCGACGATCGCAACCACCGCGCCGAAGGCCGCGCCGAGAGCACCAGGCGCATCGATCAGAACGAAGTCGGCCTCCACGCCCCGCACAGCCCGCGTCCAGGCAGCGACCGCTTGGGCCTCGACCTCCTCAAGGAGATGCGCGCGGATCGGGAAAGGCAGCGCGCCGAGCTCGCCGACGGCTACAGCATGGCCGGCCGGATCCGCGTCCAGCACCACCACGCGGGCACCATCCCGCGCCAGGACCGCCGCGAGGTTGAGCGCGATCGACGTTTTGCCGACCCCGCCCTTCGTCGAGGCGAGGCCGATCAGCTTCGGCATGCTGCTACCTCTCGCACTGATGTCCGCCAGAAGGCCGCATGATGGTTTCTTTCATGCGGAATGCTGACGGTATGGGTCGACGATTCGACCTTGGATCACCAGACGGGCGCCATTCGGGCCCGGTCAATATCAGGCGTTCAGGAATTGCGCAGGCGGACTCCAGGGGCGCTCTCTTTCACCTCGCCTGTGTCCGGGAAGACAACGCCACCGGTTGGCCGTCGCGGCTCCAATCTGAGCCTTCTCGGCCAATTGCGGAGCCGTCCAACCGAGGGTGGCACGTCGAATTATCGAATTTCGGTGATTACCGATTTGATCAGATCGGTAATTCGGTAATTCGGTCAATTCAAGCAATTAGACGGCGCCGAAAGGTACTTTACAGTCTCTGCATTGCGCGTATGCTCATCGGCACCAGGTTAGATCCTGATGATCGGCCGAACGGGGAGGGTGAAGGCTCCACCGCTCGGCCTGACCACCATGCGAGGGCTCGACACGATGGCTAAGAAGCACCCTAACACAGACCGCATCCCTGCTCAGGGCGGCCCCGTTACAGCTGCGATCCGAGCGGTGCGCGAGCCCGTCGCCCCGTGGTTCACCCCGGTTCGGGCCGACGACCCGATGGAGACTGGCTTCTACGTCGCGCGCCGGTGGGACTGGGGCAGCGGCCGGCGGGAGGTAATTTGGCTCGACGTGCGCGAGCTCGACGGCGAGTGGTCCATCGGTGTGTCTCGGTGCGGCGCTCAGAAAGTGGAGGCACCGGCGGACTGGCAATTTATCCTGCGCGTCGGTGGGATCCGACGCATGCCAGAGGAATTGCTGATCGATCTCACTGCGACCCGGCACTGAGCGGCGCGGCCGCGCCTCGAGAGCCGTAGGAATTGCCGGTTCAAAAAATCAGCGCTCGAGATCACCAGCGCTGATCAGAACGCGCTGATCGGGATCGACGTCGCCGGCGTCCCACTTCATGGCGGCGACCATCAGAATGCGATCGCGTTGCCGATCGAATTCGGCCACCGGATCACGCCCATCCCCCTCGACGATGCCGAGGGCGTCATACCGGACGAAGCCCGTGCGACGGCCATCGCGGTAATCGAACGCGAACACGACCCAGCCGCGGTAATCGACATTGTCCCGGCGGAACAGGGAAACGAAGCGCGGCATGGGCCGGCGGAAGCGGGCGCCGTCGCCGCCATCGTCCTGGCCGATCAGCACGATGCCCGCGGAGTCGAATGTCTGCTCAAGGGCAGCCTCGACCCGCTCCTGAAGCCGCCCGCGGGCGCCCTGTTCGAAAAGGGTGATGGTCCGTTTTCCGATATCGGCCTTCGCGGCGAGGTCATCCTGCGACCATTGCAGGAGCGCCCTGGCGGCGCGGCATTGGGCTGGCGAGATCATTTCGAGTCCAAAATCGCATTCGACACAGCTTGTCGTAATGCGCTTTTGGTGCATAATCAACCGGCCGACGGGGAGGGTGGAGCCTCCACCGCCGGCCTCACCGCAACGTCGAGGACCGACGCTATGGCTATCGTGATCCGTACCATCCGCCGTCTGTTCGGCAAGCCGCCAGCCCCTGGAGTCGGACCTGTTACCGTTGCGATCAGGGCGATGCGCGCGGCCGACTGGGCCGACCGGGCGGAAAGCCTGCGCCGCGAGATCGAAGCTACCTCGAGCGACGACCGCGCGATGGTGCACCTCTCGGCCTTGCGCGCGCTGATCAGCGAGTCGGGCGAGCTCGCGGGGGTGAACTCGTGATCGCCGCCGTCGATCTTCGCGGGGCGGTGGTACGCTCCGCCTGCCCCATCGCCTGGAGTCCGCCCATGCGTCCGCGTCCAACCTACCTGCGCTTGGTATCGAGCCGGGAGCCCGGGCCGGATCAGACACGCGACGACGATCTAACGGAGATCGCCGCCGGCCTCGCGGACGTCGTGATCGCGAAGGCCAACACCATCGCCCGGGCGGCAACCCTGGACGACGTCAACACGGTCGGGCTGTGGATGTTCGGCCACGCCACGCACAAGGTCGCGGAGCTCCGGGAGGTGATCCGGAGGTGCTGGATCATGGTCTCCGATCGGCAGGAGGCATCACGGCGGCTCGCAGCAGGACGGTCGACCGGATCACGGAAGGCGGTGGCGGCGCGAGCAGATCAGGACGGAGCCGATCGGCAGCTCGCCTTCGAATTCGAGGGCGCCGCGTGAGTAAGCCTCGGAAGAAGCCTCCGGAACCGGTTTACGACCTGGTCGACGGGCCGCCAGCACCGCCGCCCGCGCCCTTCGTCGATCTCCGCCTCCGACCCCGCCATTCCAAGTGGAGCGCAAGCCCCGAATGCCGGCGGCGCCTGGCGGATCTCAAGAAGCTGATCATGCACCGGCATGGCGGCGGTCCCTGCGATACCGACGACGGCGCCACCTACCTCGCAATCGCGGTGTCCGCATTCATCGATCAGGATGACAGCTTCATTCTCAGTTGGGCGCGCACATGGATGCCGTCTCTCGCAGAGAGCGAGATTGCGGAGGTCATCCGTGGCGGCCGAGATCGATACGAACGCTTCGAACCATTCCCCTCAGCCCAAGAGGTCGGGAATGAATTGAACGTCACGCTCGAGGAGCGCGAGGCCCTCGATATCAGGACGATGCGTCCGGCCGGTTGGACGAACCGCAGGTTCAAAAAATACCAACTGGCACGGTTGGCCGAGAAGGCCCGGGCGCGCGCAGCTGCGACGGGATCGCAGGCACGCACCCTCTCGAAAGCCGCTGTCGCTCGGGTGCTCGGGATATCGCTGGCGACCTATAAACGAGACCTCAAAGCGGGAAAGCGGACGCACCCATCGCAAAGCCGTGAGCCGGTTTCATCGGTAATAGAACTCTCAGTAGGGTCCGAGATCATCGCCGCCCTCGACGCCGAGGGTCGCGAGACGCTCGGGGCGGGCATCC
>NZ_LMPY01000047.1:0-17037 GCF_001424445.1 Methylobacterium sp. Leaf361
AATCTCTTCAGCCGTATGCTTCTTCCGTCCCATGATGACATCCTCCACATGGCTCAAAGCCATACCTTAGGGAGGACCACTTTTCAGGGGGCAGGCCACTTGTGGCGTCTGAACCTGAGCAGGACAGATTGATGCGCCGATCCTGCTACATGTCAGCCAAGTTGGCGCAAAAAGGTCCCGCAGCTCCAAGCTTTTGGTCGCCTGACGGCAATCCCATCGATTAGGCCAAATCTTGATCCACCCTGTACGCCGCGAGGAGGTTGTCGAGCAGGTATCGAATGGCACATTGCGGCAACGGCGGCTCGTTCAATCAGCTTGGCTCGGTAGAGCAGGGTCCGCCTTCGCAGTAGGCCTATCTCGAAGCAGCCATTCCCCTTTCGGCCAGAGTGCGTCATGCCGAAGCTCGAGTGTTCGCAGAACCGGCCGTTCGGCTCTGCGCCCACACCGGAAATTCCCCGGGCATCGGATATCGCTTGAAAGCGGAAGTCTGTCATGGTTTCGCCGCCGCGAGCAGGCTTCAGGGGAACGGACCGCTTCATCAGAGCGGGCCGTTCCTTTTGTGCCTGCCGTCCTTCAAGCTGCCTTAGGACCCCAGAGATTGTCACTCTAGGCCCTGAGGAAGCTCGCGATAGCCTCAACGATGCCCTTGGCATGCGTCTCCAGGGCGAAATGCCCCGTGTCGAAGAAACGGACCTGGGCGTCCGGGATGTCGCGCCGGAACGCCTCCGCGCCGGCCGGCAGGAAGAACGGGTCGTTCCGGCCCCAGATCGCCAGCAGCCGCGGCCGGTGCGTTCGGAAGTAGGCCTGGAATTCAGGATAGAGCGCCACGTTGCTGGCATAGTCGCCGAACAGGTCGAGCTGGATCTCGTCGACCCCCGGCCTCTGGATGTACCACGCGTCCAGCGCGCTGCCGTCCGGCGAGACCAACGACGTGTCCGGCACGCCGTGCTCGTACTGCCAGCGGATCGAGGTGGGAGTGAGCAGCTCGCGCAGTGCCTGCCGGTTGGCGTCGCTTCGGTCCCGCCAGTAACGCTGGATCGGGTTCCAGCCCTCGCTCAGCCCTTCCTCGTAGGCGTTGCCATTCTGCGAGACGATGGCTGTCACCCGTTCAGGATGCGCCATGGCCACGCGGAAGCCGGTGGGGGCGCCGTAATCGAAGACGTAGAGAGCGTAGGTCTTCAGCCCGATCACCTCGGTGAAACGCCCGACAACCTTCGCCAGCGCGTCGAAGGTGTAGGCGAAGGCGTCGCGCGGCTTGACCTCCGACAGGCCGAAGCCCGGTAGGTCGGGAGCGACGAGGTGGAAGCGGTCGGCCAGCAGCGGGATCAGGTCGCGGAACATGTGGCCGGACGAGGGGAAGCCGTGCAGCAGCAGGAGCGCCGGCTTCGCCGAGGTGGAAGCGGTCGGCCAGCAGCGGGATCAGGTCGCGGAACATGTGGCCGGACGAGGGGAAGCCGTGCAGCAGCAGGAGCGCCGGCTTCGCCGGGTCGCCGGCCTCTCGGTAGAAGACGTTGAGGCCATCGACGTCGACGGTGCGGTAGGTGGTCTGGGTCATCGCTCGTCCTCCTGTGCCGGCGATGCGGCCCATGCCGCACGTCGTCGGTAGGCTCTGGATACAGGCTTGCGTCTTTCGGTATAATCGAGTTTATCCGAGAGTTACTGTTGCCGAGAACGAGAGGGTAGGATGGACCGGCTGGAGGCCATGACCTTGCTGGTCGCCGCCGTGGAGGCCGGGAGCCTTTCGGCCGCCGGACGCAGGCTCGGCATCCCCCTGCCGAGCGTCAGTCGCAAGATCGCAGACCTGGAAGCCCATCTCGGCGCGAGGCTCCTCGTCCGCACCACCCGCAAGCTCACCCCGACCGATGCGGGGGCCGCCTACGTCGAGGCGTGCCGGCGTCTCCTGGGCGAGGTCGAGGAAACCGAGCGGGCGGTGAAGGGCGAGTACACCGAGCCGCGCGGCGAGTTGACGATGACGGCGCCGCTGGTCTTCGGGCGGCTGCACGTCCTGCCGGTTGTCTCGGCGTTCCTGTCCCGGTTCCCGGACATCACCGTGCGCCTCGTCCTCACTGACCGGGCCCTGGACCTCGTGGAGGATCACGTCGACCTGGCGGTCCGCATTTCGCACCTGCCGGACAGCGACCTCGTGAGGGCGCGGCTGGGCACGGTCACGCGCGTGGTCTGCGGCAGTCCCGACTTCCTCTCAGCCCACGGAACGCCCCGGACCCTTTCAGACCTCGCCGAGATCCCGTGCGTGACCTTCAGCGACCTGGCCGCCGGCCCGGCCTGGCACTTCTCCACGCCCGACAGGAAGGCCGTCCAGGTGGTACGGGTACGCTCCCGCCTCCAGGTCAACACGGCCGAGGCGGCGCTCGACGCAGCGGCGGCCGGCGTCGGGCTCGCGCAGGTCCTGTCGTACCAGGCGGCGCCCCTCGTCGCCGCCGGTCGCCAGGTCCTCGTGCTGCGGTCGTTCGAGCTCGACCCGGTCCCGGTCAGCGTCGTCCATGTCGGGCACGGACGCCTTCCGCTCAAGCTGCGGGCGTTTCTCGACTTCGCGACGCCGCGCATTCGCGCGTCCCTGGGTGCCGTCATTCCACCCGCCTGAAGGCCGGCGCACCCGTCGGCTTGGGACGACCGTCCGCCGGGTGAGGAGAGGCCGGCCACATCAGGGAGGCCGGGCCACCCACCTCTCGGAATCCGTAAGGGAAAACTCTGTGTTCTCGCGAGTGCCGATAGTGTTCATCGTGATTAAACTGTCCGGTCCCGAGCCTGAAAGCCGCGGCACGGTCGGGGGGATCACGGCGACGGCGCGTATACCTCTCCCCGACATGCACGACATCCGCGGTCGCGAGGCAAGCCACCCGGACTTTCCCCGGCCCGCACGGATTCGAGTGGAGCGATGAGACAGGATACGGCATTCCAAGAGGGGCCTGCCCGGGCGACGCGACGGAGCATTCTCGCCGGCAGCGTCATGGCGGCAGGCTTAGGCCCGGTCGGCGCCCACGCGGGCGAAACGCGGCCCGCCGGGGTCGCAGAGGTCCGCCACGGCACGGTCCGGGCCGACGGCGTGGACGTCTTCTATCGCGAGGCCGGCCGGCCCAACGCCCCGGTGTTCCTGCTGCTGCACGGCTTCGCGAACTCGTCCTTCTACTTCCGCCATCTCATGCCGAGGCTCGCGGACCGGTTTCGCCTGATCGCGCCGGATCTCCCGTCCTTCGGCTTCACGGTGGTCCCGGACGGGCGCGGCTACGTCTACGACTTCGCGTCGCTGTCTCGAACGATCGAGGCCTTCGTCGACGTCCTCGGCCTCCGGCGCTACCTCCTCTACACGTTCGACTACGGGGCTCCGGTGGGGTGGGATCTGGCGCTCGCGCATCCCGACCGCATCGCCGGCATCGTGTCCCAGAACGGCAACGCCTACCTGGAGGGTCTCGGCGAGGCGGCCTGGGCGCCTCTCAGGGACTATTGGGCGAACGCGGACGAGGCCGCCGTGGAGTCCATCCGCGCCCGCATGACCCTCGACGGCGTCAAGGCACCCTACTTCCACAGGGTGCCCGACCCGTCGGTCATTGAGCCCGAGTCGTACACGCTCGACGCTGCTATCCTGGCCCGGCCCGGCAATGCGGACCGCCAAATCGAGCTCAAGCTCGACTACAAGCGCAACCTGGAACGCTACCCGCTGATCCAGGCCTTCTTCCGGGAGCGCCGCCCGAAGCTCCTCGCCATCTGGGGTCGTAACGACCCCTTCTTCATCCCGCCCGGAGCCGAGGCGTTCAAGCGCGATATCCCGGACGCCCGGGTCCGCTTCCTCGACACCGGCCACTTTGCGCTTGAGACGAATGGGGGCGACATCGCCGAGGAGATACGAGCCTTCTTCTGACGGGCGACGGCCGTCGGCACTCTCCTGTCCGGGCAGACCCTCATCCCGGCCGGCAGCACGGTGCCGGCCTCGGGCGGCATTGCGCAGTCCGCCCCCCGCGCCAAGGCCGCACACGGCCTATCTCCCTTCGTCCCACCCGGACGGAGTATCCCGCGCGAGCGGGCGGACCGGTCGGATCGGTCCGCGAGATGCAATCCCCGCCCGCCGCCCCGAGTCTTCGTCAGGCCGGGCGACGGCATCCCTTCAATCTGACTGGCAAGGAGGGCTGCGATGGCCCCGACCGTCTCCGCTTTGTACCATTACCCGGTGAAGGGGCTGAGCGCGCAGCCCCTGCCCCAAGTGCAGCTGGTCCAGGGCGAGGGCTTCCCGTTCGACCGTGTCTATGGCCTTGCACGGCACGACAGCGGCTACGATCCCATCGACTACCAGCCGCTGCCCAAAACCCGGTTCATCGTCCTCGTCAGGGAGGAGCGGCTCGCGAGCCTGTCGACCTTCTTCGACAGCCGGACGCATCGGCTGGAGGTCCGCGTGCAAGGCCAGCGCGTCCTTGCCGAAAACCTCGATACGGATGCCGGCCGGCGGGCCGTGAGCCGGTTTTTCGCGACCATGTTCGACCTCGGCGCAGGCGAGGAGCCGACGGTGGCGGTGGGCGGCCGCAATCGCTTCACGGACATCTCCGTGCACTCGAAGCAGATGATGAACGCCATATCGCTGATGAACCTCAACAGCGTTCGCGACTTCGGGGCCCGCATCGACGCCCAGATCGATCCCATGCGCTTCAGAGCCAACCTCTATGTCGACGGCCTCGACGCGTTCCGGGAATTCGCGCTGATGGACAAAGAGATCGCGATCGGCTCCGCGAGGCTTCGGATTGTCAGGAGGACTCGGCGTTGCGCGGCCACCGACGTGGACCCAGTCACCGCTGAGCGGAACATGACGATCCCGCGCTCGCTCATGGACACCTACGGTCATCCCGACCTCGGGGTGTACGCCGAGGTGCTACAGGGCGGCACGGTGGAGATCGGCTCCCCCGTCGAGATCCCATGACGGAGACGGCCTGCGAGGTCGACCTTCGTCGGTCGGATGGCGAGCCCTTGCCCGCGTTCGAAGCGGGAAGCCGCCTCGTCGTCCACATCCCGTCCGCGGCGCGCAGAACTCCTTGCTCCGCAACGACGACCGGGAACCGCACCCCCATGTGATCGCCGTCGTGCGTGAGGCGACGCCGCGCGGATGGGACTCGGCTCCGCGGTTGCGGGCACGGCGCTTCAGGCTGTCCTTGCGGGCCCGATGCGCCGTGCGCCGGTTCGGAGCGGCTGTGCGCTCAGGCCTGGGCGGCCATGGTCCGGGCCACGTCGGCGGCGCTGATGCCCTCCAGGGCGAGGCCGTAGCCGGTGCCCTCCTCGACGAGCCGGCGCAGGCGCTGCGTCAACGCGATCCGGGTATAGCGGCCGGTGAGCGGCGGCAGGGCGGCGATCCCGTCCGCGATCTCGTGCGCCCGGACCAGCAGCCTGTCTTGCGGCACGATCTCGTTGACCACGCCCCAATCCTTGGCCGTCTGCGCGTCCAGGACCTGCCGCGTCAGCAGGAAGTAACGCCCGCGAATCGAGCCGATCACCTCAGGCCATAGGATGTGCATGCCGTCGCCCGGCACGATGCCGAACTCGAAGTGCGGCTTGTCCTGGAACACCGTCTCGGGCGTCGCGAGCACGATGTCGGTCAGCAGCGCGTACTCGCTGTGTAGCAGGACCGGGCCGTTCAGCGCGGCGATCATCGGCACCTCGATGTCGAGGATGTTACCGAGCACCTTGCGACCCTCCCGCAGGATCTTGTCGTAACCCTGCGGCGTGAAGAAATCGAAGCCTTCGGGGCTGATCGCGTCCATGAACGCGTCGCCCGCCCCGGTCAGGATCACCGCCCGGTTGTCGCGGTCCTCGCCGATGGCGTGGAACAGGTCGACGAACNTCGGGGCTGATCGCGTCCATGAACGCGTCGCCCGCCCCGGTCAGGATCACCGCCCGGTTGTCGCGGTCCTCGCCGATGGCGTGGAACAGGTCGACGAACTGCTCGTGGGTGTGACCATCGAAGACGAGCTTGCCCCCCTCGGTGTGGAGCATGACCTCCAGCACGCCGTTCGGCTTGCGGGTCAGGCGGGCATTGGGGAAGGCGTCGCGGTAGGTGTCGAAACGGGCCATCGGTGCTGTCCTCGTAGTGGCCGGCCCCGTTCGGTCGGCGTGAGGACGAGGTAGACGGCTCCGTCCGGCGACGGATGACGGCGCGGAGCGATAAGGCTTATGCCGCCGCGGAATGGGCCTCGCCGGTCCCGGCCAGAGCCGCCTGGACGAAGTCGGCGAAGCGGCGCGCCTTCGCGCTCGCCATGCGACCGGTGGGGAAGACCGCCCAGAGATCGATGTCCGGCAGCGTCCAGGCCTGCAGCAGCCGCCGCACCGCGCCGCTCGCCAGTTCCGGGGCGAACATCCAGTCCGACGTGATGGTGAGTCCGATATCGGCCAGCACGGCCGCACGCAGGCCCTCTGCCGCGCTGACCCGTACGCGGCCGTGGACCGCGACCGAGACCTCGGCGCCGTCCCGGGTGAAGGACCAGGCATCGGGCTGCCGGCTGTAGACCACCGCTTCGTGCCCGGCGAGGTCCGCGGGACTGTGCGGCTCGCCCGCGCGGGCGAGATAGCCGGGGGTGGCGAGGACCGAGCGCGCCCCGGTGGCGAGCTTGCGCGCGACGGCGGCCGAGTCCGGCAGGGTGCCCATGCGCAGGGACAGGTCGACCCCCTCGCCGACGAGGTCGATCACCCGGTCATCGAGGACGATCTCGATGTCGAGGTCGGGGTGCTCGGCGAGAAAGCGCGGCAGCATCGGCACCACGTGGAGCCGCGCGAAGGTGGTCGCCGCCGAGACGCGCAGCCGCCCCGAGAGCCCTGCGCCCGCGCCGCGGGCGGCGAGCTCGGCCTCGTCGGCCTCGGCGATGGCCGCCCGAGCCCGCTCGTAGAAGCGCAGGCCCGCCTCGGTGGGGCTCAGGCCATGGGTCGAGCGCACGAGCAGGCTGACCTGCAGCCGGCTCTCCAGCTGCGCGATCGTCTTGGAGACGGCCGGCTGGCCGACGTTCAGGAGCCGCGCCGCGCCCGAGAAGGAGCCCGCCTCCACGACCCGCACGAAGGTGGCCATCGCCTGATACCGGTCCACGCCATTCCTCCCTGGAATGAGCGTTATCGCCCTGGGCTGGCTGCCCTGTCCATCGGGAGGGGTGCATCAATCCGGCCGTCTCCACCGCATCGGCGCGGTGGTCCCGCCGGAGCCAAGTGGACATGTTCGAGGTCTACGCTTTCGCCACGCCCAACAGCATCAAAGTCCCAATCGCCCTTGAGGAACTCGGTCTTCCCTACGTCCTGCACGGCGTGAACGTGCGTCAGGGCGAGCAGAAGGCTCCGGAATTCGTGTCGCTGAACGCGAACGCGAAGGTGCCGGTGCTGGTCGACACCGCGGCGCCCGGCGGCCGGCTGATCCTGACCGAATCCGCTGCGATCCTGGTCTACCTGGCCGAGACGAGCGGCCGGCTGATGCCGCCGGACGGCGGGGGCCGGGCGCGCGTGTTCGAGCAGCTGTTCTTCCACGCCTCCGGGCTCGGCCCGGCCTTCGGGCAGGCGGGCTTCTTCCAGCGCCAGGCCGCCGAGCCGCAACCACTCGCCATCGCCCGCTTCTCGGCGGAGGCGAACCGGACGCTGGGCGTGCTCGACGGCATCCTGGCCAAGCGCCCCTACGTCGCCGGCGACGCCTTCACGGTGGCCGATATCGCCCATTTCGGCTGGCTCTGGCGGCGCGAGTTCGCTGGCGTGAGCTTGGAGAAAACGTCGCATGTCGCCCGCTGGTACGACGCGGTGGCCGCGCGTCCAGCCGTTCAGCGCGCGATGGAGCGGGTGAACGCTCTCGTGCCTCAGGCCTGAGGAACGGCCCGCGCCGAACATCGAGGCGCTCCGGGCAACCGCGGCGCCTTTCCGCCAGCCACCACCCACCGAGGAGAGGACCCATGACTCTGCAATCCAAGCTTGATGCGTTCAAGGCCGACTTCCAGGCCGGCAAGCCCCCCTACAACGTGCCTCCTTCGGTCATCGCGACGATGCATCGGGCCACCGCGGAGCTGATCGCTTCCGGCGCCGCGACCCGCGCCCTAAGGGCCGGAGAACGGGCACCGGCGTTCGCGCTGCGGGACCCGGACGGCCAGCCCGTCTCGTCCGCCGACCTGCTGGCGCGCGGACCGCTCGTGATCAGCTTCTACCGGGGCGTGTGGTGCCCGTACTGCAATATGGAGCTCCAGGCGCTCCAGGAAGCGCTGCCGCAGTTCGAGAGGCTCGGGGCGAGCCTCGTCGCCATCTCGCCGCAGACGGCGGCCAACAGCCGGAAAGCGATCCGCCAGAACGCGCTCGGTTTCCCGATCCTGTCGGACCCGCACAACGACGTCGCGGCCGCGTTCGGCCTGCGCTTCGCGCTGCCCGACTACCTCGTCGGCCTCTACAAGAGCCTGAGGAACGACCTCCCGGCGTTCAACGGCGACGCGAGCTGGACCCTGCCGATGCCCGGGCGCTTCGTCGTCGGACAGGATGGCGTGATCCTCTACGCCGAAGTGAACCCGGACTACACCCGCCGCCCCGAGGCCGAGGACATGCTGCCGGCGCTCCGCCGCTCCGCCTCAATCGCTGCCTGACGCCGTGGACGGACCCACGACCCTGAGGAGATCCAGGATGTCTCGTACCTTTCTCGTGACCGGTGCCAGCAAGGGCATCGGGCTGGCGCTGGCCCACCGTCTCGCCGGCGACGGCCATCACGTCGTCGGCCTCGCCCGCCGCGGCCTCGACGGCTTCCCCGGCACGCTCGTGCCGGTCGACCTCGCCGACGGCGACGCCACCGCCGCGGTCCTCACGGACCTGATCGGGCGCTTCGCGTTCGACGGCGTGGTCAATAACGTCGGTCTGGTGCGGCCGCAGCGGCTCGAGGCGGTCAAGATCCCCGCGCTGGACGAGGTCCTGCGCGTCAACCTCCACCCAGCGCTTCAAACCGTGCAGGCCATCCTGCCGGGAATGCAGCAGCGCGGCTGGGGCCGGGTGGTCAACATCGCCAGCCTCACCGTCCTCGGCAGCGTCGAGCGCACGGCCTACGCGGCCGCGAAGGCGGCGCTCGTCAGCTTCACACGTTCCTGGGCGCTCGAACTCGCCACGACCGGGATCACGGTCAACGCAGTCGCGCCGGGCCCGACCGAGACCGAGCTGTTCCGCGCCAACAACCCGCCGGGCAGCGAGGGCGAGCGGCGCTACCTCTCCGGGGTGCCGATGGGGCGCTTCGGCCGGCCGGAGGAGATCGCCGCCGCCATCGCGTTCGTGATGTCGAACGGGGCGGCGTTCATGACGGGGCAGACGCTCTACGTCGACGGCGGTGCCTCGATCGGCCGGGCGGCGCTGTAGCCCCCGGACGCGTCTCACCGGGTCGTGGCGGCATCGAGCTCGTTGTCGCCGCCGACCAGTTGCAGGCACCACTCGGTAAAGGCGCGGACCTTGGCGGCGCGATGCTGGCGCGACGGATAGATCGCGTACAGGGGGAAGGTCTCGTCGGGCCAGTCCGGAAAGATCTCGACGAGCTTGCCGCTCGCTACGATGTTCCGGCTGCCGAGCTGCATGACCTGCGCGATCCCTGCGCCTTCGCAGCAGGCGCCGATCATCGTCTCGACGTCCGACACCATCAGGCGCGCCGGCTGCCGCACGGGGATCACCTCGTTGCGGCGGCGGAACTCCCATTCGAAGGGGCGACCCGTCAGCGGATCCTGATAGTCGATGCAGGCGTGGTCGCGGAGGTCTTGCGGGTGCGCGGGGCGGCCGTGCGCAGCGAGGTACGCCGGCGAGGCGACCGTCAGGATCCGCGTCTCCAGGAGTTTGCGCGCGGTGAAGCCCGCCACCGGCGGATCTCCGAACCGGAGCGCCATATCGAAGCCGTCAGCGACGAGGTCGCCTATCTGATCGCGCATGATCAGTTCGAGCCGCAGCTCGCGATGGATCGCGAGGAAGCGCGTCAGTTCCCGCGACAGAACCAGACGCGAGAAGAACGGGTCGACGTTCACCCGCAGGCGCCCGCGCACCGTCGACGCGCTGCCAGCCGCTTCCAAGGCGGCTTCCTCAATCCCGTCGAGATGCGGGCCGACCCGCTCCCAGAAGCGTCGCCCCTCGTCGGTGAGCCGCAAGGTCCGGGTCGTGCGATCGAGCAGGCGCACGCCGACACGCGCCTCCAGTCGCTGGATGGCACGACCGACGCCGGACTGGGTGAGGCCCAGGGCCTCAGCCGCCCGAGTCATGGTCCCGGCCTCCACCACCGCCATCAGGATCGTCACGCCGGCGAGCAGTCGGCCATCGTAAGGCATCGTTCCATGACTCTTCGTCCGGAATGATCGGACAGAACGACGCCAATTTCTTCGATGCCTCTGCGCCACATCAGTCTGCGTCACCGCAGAGGAGGCACGCATGACGGAACGATCGACGGCGCTCGTCGTCGGCGCTTCGCGCGGACTGGGGCTCGCCCTCGTGCAGGAGTGGCTCGAGCGCGGATGGCGCGTGATCGCCACGGCGCGGCCGCTCCGACCCGCTCGAGGCGCTCGCGAGCCGCTTCCCCGGCAGCCTCGCGATCGAGAGGGTCGACATCAACGATGCCGGCACGGTCCGCGCGCTACGCGAGCGCCTGAGCGGTCGACGCGTCGACGTCCTGTTCATCAACGCGGGCATCGCGCGCGCGATCGACGGGTGTCCGGCCGGCGCATCGGAGGCGGATTTCCTCGACACGATGCTGACCAACGCCTTCTCGCCCGTGCGGGCGGTCGAGCTGCTGCACGATCTGGTGCCGCCCCGAGGCACCGTCGCGATCATGAGCTCAGAGCTCGGCAGCATCGCGAACGCCACCGGCGGCTGGCAGCTCTACGCGTCCAGCAAGGCCGCCCTGAACATGCTGATGAAAGGCTATGCGGCGAAGCGCCCCGACGACGGGCATGCGTTGCTCCTCGTCGCCCCCGGCTGGGTGCGGACCGAGATGGGCGGCAGCGACGCGGCTCTATCGATCGAGGACAGCATTCCGTTCGTGGTCGACATGATCGACGCGAACCGCGGCAGGCCGGGGCTGCGCTACGTCGACCGGTTCAACCATTCGCTACCCTGGTGACCGGGTGCCTCGTGGAACAAATGGATCTGACAGCATAGCGAGCAGCGGACTACGGAGGAGAGCGGAGATGTCGACTGATAAAGTGTCGGCGGATGCACGGAGCCCGACGGCATCGGCGCAGCCTGATTTCACCTTCGCGGTACACGATCCGCTCGCAGCGGTGCCGTTACGGCTGCATGTGAATGGCGCGGACCACCATGTCAGCGTCGAACCCTGGACCACGCTGCTGGACGCTCTGCGCGAGCGCGCCGGCCTCACGGGCACGAAGAAGGGCTGCGATCACGGCGCCTGCGTGGCCTGCACGGTCATGATCGACGGACGGCGTGTTCTATCATGCCTGACGCTGGCGCTTTCGGCACGCAACGGCGCCATCGTCACGATCGAAGGACTGACCCCCGGCGACGGCACCCTTCACCCGATGCAACAGGCCTTCGTCGATCACGACGCCCTCCAGTGCGGCTACTGCACGCCGGGACAGGTCGTCTCCGCCGTCGCCATGCTGGCCGAGGCCGATCGGCGTTGGCCGAGCGCGGCAACCGATCCGATGCGGGACTTCGCCGGTCGAGTCGACCTCGATGAAGGCGAGATCCGCGAACGGATGAGCGGAAACCTGTGCCGCTGCGCCGCCTATCAGAACATCGTCGCCGCCGTGCGCGAGGTGGCCGCGACCACCGCCGCCGAAGGCTGAGGAGGCACCCGCCATGCAACCCTTCGGCTATGTCGAACCGCGAACACGCGACGAGGCGATCAGCCTGGCCCATGACAATCCGGAGGCACGCTTTCTCGCCGGTGGCACGACGCTGGTCGACCTGATGAAGTCGGGCGTGATGCATCCTGTTCTCTTGATCGACTTCAATCGCCTGCCGGGCATGGCCGAGATCAAACAGGCGGATGACGCACTCGAAATCGGCGCGCTCGCCCGGATGAGCGATGTCGCGGTCCATCCGGCCATACGCGTGCACGCCCCGGGCCTGTCGGAATCGCTGCTGTCGGCGGCCTCCGGCCAGCTGCGCAACATGGCCTCGATCGGCGGCAACCTGCTCCAGCGCACGCGCTGCCTCTATTTCCGCGACCGAAATTTCCCCTGCAACAAGCGCGAGCCCGGAAGCGGCTGCGGCGCGATCGGCGGTGAGAACCGCAATCTGGCGATTCTCGGTACCTCGGAGCGGTGCATCGCCAACTATCCCGGGGATTTCGCGGTCATGCTGGTGGCGCTGGACGGCACGGTTCATCTGCACGGCCCGGATGGCGTGCGCAGCGTAGCCGCCGCGGAGTTCCATCGCCTGCCCGACGCGTCGCCGGAGATCGAGACGGTGATCGCCAGCGGCGAGATCGTGACCGGCGTCACCGTGCCCGTCGATGCTCTGAGCCGCCGATCCCACTACCTGAAGGTGCGCGACCGCAGCTCGTACGAGTATGCGTCCGTTTCTGTCGCCGCCGCCGCGGAGTTCGAGGAGGACGGCACGATCCGCGATGCCCGGCTGGCCCTGGGAGGGCTCGCCGCGAAGCCGTGGCAGATCGAACGGGCTGCCGAGATCCTCGCCGGACGCCGTCCCGACGATGCGGCTGCGCTCGCCCAGCTCGCCGACGTCGCCCTCGACGGCGCGCGTCCGCAAACCGGTAACGCCTACAAGCTCCCGCAGGCCCGGGCTGCCATCACGCGGGCGCTGCAGACGCTCGCTCGTCGCCAAACGGAGGTGCACGCATGAGTGCAGCCATACAGCCCAACACTGGCCGCCCGATGCCCCGCATCGAAGCGGGTCTCAAGGTCTCCGGCGCGATCGCCTACACCGGTGACATCGGTATCCCCGATCTGCTGCATGCGGTGCTGGTGCCGAGCCCGATCGCCCGCGGCACGATCCGCACGGTGGACACCACCGCCGTCGAGGCGGTGCCCGGCGTCGTGCGCGTCTTCACGCCCGAGACGATGCCGAAGCTACCGAGCGTACCCGAGCAACCCGATTGGGACATCATGTACGGCTCGGCCTTCGTGCCGATGGCGGACATGACGATCCACTACGCCGGCCAGCCGATCGGGCTCGTCCTGGCCGAGACGCTCGAGGCCGCACGGCACGCGGCGACGCTGCTCCGCTTCGCGTTCACCGAGGACG
This sequence comes from Methylobacterium sp. Leaf361, assembly GCF_001424445.1. Taxonomy (NCBI): domain Bacteria; kingdom Pseudomonadati; phylum Pseudomonadota; class Alphaproteobacteria; order Hyphomicrobiales; family Methylobacteriaceae; genus Methylobacterium; species Methylobacterium sp. Leaf361. Next base: position 13,189 of record NZ_LMPY01000047.1, read on the forward strand.
CACCCGTCGTCAGCCTGGACGGCGGACCCGACCTCTCCGGCGAAGCCTACCACGAGCCCGAGCAGGTCTGGCTTGGCTTCCTCGCCGGGTATCTTCCCGCCACGGTCAAGCGCGGCAAGGGAGCGGTCGCGCTCGACGACGCCGACGTTTCGATCGAAGGGAGCTGGCGGCTCTCGAACAACCATCACAACCCGATGGAGCCGGTCGCATCCACCGCGGTCTGGGACGGTGCGGACCGCCTGACGCTCTACGAGACCAGCCAGCACGTCTACAATCACCGCAACGGGCTGGCCAAGCTGCTTGGCCTGCCGCGCGAGAACGTCCGCGTGGTGACGCACTACGTCGGCGGCGGCTTCGGCTGCAAGGGGCCGGTCTGGTCCCATAGCTGGCTGGTGGCTTTGACGGCGCGGGAAGTCGGTCGACCCGTTCGGCTCGTACTCAGTCGCGCCCAGATGTACACCTCGGTCGGCTTCCGCGAGGAGCAGCGCATCGACCTCCGGCTGGGCGCGACGCGTGACGGCAGACTGGTCGCGGCCGATGTGACCAAGCTGTCGGCGACGCCCGCCTGGGAGGATTGGGTCGAGCCGAGCTGGTACCCCTTCACCTTCATGTACGATCTGCCGGCGCTCGAGACGCGCTGCCGGCTCCGGCGCGCGAACGTGATGGCCCCGACGTTCATGCGCGCGCCGGGAGAGGCGCCCGGGATGCTGGTGCAGGAATGCGCGCTCAACGAACTCGCGGCGGAGCTCGGCATCGACCCGATCGAGTTGCGCCTGCGCAACCACGCGGATGTCTATCCGGTCGACGGCAGCCCCTGGTCGAGCAAGCGGCTGAAGAACTGCTACCGCGTCGGAGCCGAGCGCTTCGGCTGGTCCTCGAGAAATCCCACGCCGCGCTCGATGCGTGCGGACGGGATGCTGATCGGCATGGGCATGGCGAGTGCCTCGCACACGGTCTATCGGCAACGCGCGCAAGCACGCGTGACCGTCACGGCGGACGGCACGGCGCATGTCGCGTCGGGCGCGACCGATATCGGCACCGGCAGCGCGACCTTCCTCCGCCAGATCGTCGCCGATGAACTTGCCCTCCCTCTCGACTGGGTCCTGCCGCTGATCGGCGACAGCTCGCTGCCCGAGGCGCCGATGCAGGCGGGCGCGTCCCTGACAGGCTCGCTGGCCCCCGCCGCGATGACGGCCGCGCGCGACCTGAAGACCAGGCTGCTGGAGATGGCCATCGGCCAGGACGAGAGCCCTCTGCATGGCCGCAACGCCGGCGATCTGGAGCTGAACGATGGGCGCATCGTCGCCGGCGGCAAAGAGACCAGCGAGACGGTCACGACGGTGCTCCGCCGCGCAGGCCTCACGCGGATGTCGTGCGACGGCCGGTTCGATCCCGGCGGCGTCGGGCAGGTCCGCTCGGGCGATCCGGAGCGCGATGCGCGGGAGGGGCCGCGCGGCATGCACAGCTTCGGCGCCATCTTCGCGAAGGTTGCGGTCGACCCCGAGCTCGGGCTGATCCGGGTACGGCAGCTCACCGGAGTCTATGCCTGCGGCCGAATCCTGAACCCCAAGCTCGCCGAGAGCCAGCTGATCGGCGGCATCACCTGGGGGATGAGTCAGGCCCTGTTCGAGTCGACCCACATGGACCCGCGCTTCGGCCGGTTCACCAACACGAACATGGCCGAGTACATGATCCCGGTGAACCTCGACGTACCGACGATCGACGTCACGTTCCTCGACGATCCCGACCCGTTCATCAATCCCGCAGGGGTGAAGGGCGTGGGCGAGATCGGCATCACCGGTGTCGCCGCCGCCATCTCGGACGCGGTCTGGCACGCGACCGGAAAACGTCTCCGGCACACGCCGATCCTGGCCGAAGCATTGCTGGAGGACTGACGATGGCCCGTATCTTCATCACAGGATCGTCGGACGGCCTCGGGCTCATGGCGGGCGAACTTCTGGCCTGCGAGGGCCATGAGGTCGTGCTGCATGCGCGGAACACCGATCGCGGCGAGGCTGCGCGACGGGCGCTTCCGAACGCGGCCGCCGTCGTCATCGGCGATGTCGTCACCATCGCCGGCATGCGATCCGTGGCCGAGCGGGCCAACGCCATCGGGCGCTTCGACGCCGTCATCCACAATGTCGGTATCGGCTATCGCGAGCCCCGACGGATCGAGACCGAGGACGGCCTGAGCCATCTCTTCGCGATCAACGTCCTTGCGCCCTACGTGCTCACGGCCTTGATGGAGAAGCCCGACCGCCTCGTCTACCTGAGCTCGGGCATGCACCCGGGCGGTATCCCGGACATGGACGATCTCCAATGGACCAGACGGCGCTGGAGCGGCTCGCAGGCCTACGCGGAAACGAAGTTCCTGGACGTGCTGCTGGCGTTCGCGGTGGCGCGGCGCTGGCCCGCGGTGCGGTCGAACGCCCTCGAACCGGGCTGGGTACCGACCCGTATGGGTGGCCCCGAGGCGCCGGACGATATGACAGCCGCGCCCGTGACCCAGGCGTGGCTGGCGGTCGGAGACGGCCTGGCAGCCCATGCCACGGGCCGGTACTTCTATCACCAGCGCGAGAAGTCGCCGGAGCCCGGCACCCGTCGCGTCGCGCTTCAGGAAGCTCTGCTCGACCGATGCGCGGCGCTGTCTGGAGTGTCGCTGTCCTAGATCGTCACGCCGGCGGTAGGCCTGGACGTCCCGTGAAGCGAAGAATGGCCTCCGCGAAGGCGTGGGCCTTTTCGATATGGGCGAAGTGGCCGCTCTGCTCGAAGATCCTGAGCTGCGCCTGCGGTAGCAGATCCGCCAGCAACACCGCGTGGCGCGGGCCGAGAATGAAGTCGTCGTTTCCGGCGACGACGAGCGCCGGAACCTGCAAGGCGGAAAGACGGTCGCGGACGTCGAAGGCTTGGCCATCGCCCACCAGCAGGGTCGCCTGGAGCCGGCGCTGCAGGGTCTCGAGGATGTCGGGCCAGCACCGGAAGTCCGAGAGGTAGGCCGGCAGGAGGTCGCGCAATGCCGCCGTATAGGCGTCATCCGTGCGAATGGTCGGGATTGAGCCCCAGGCCCTCTCGACCGCTGCGGCCTCTTCCGTACCCGCATTGCGCGACACGAAGGAGGCGATCTCGGTTCCAGCGGCGGCCATGAAGTGGCCGCCCGTGTAGGCCGCGCCAGCGTACAGGATCAGACCGGCGACGCCGACCGGTCGTTTGAGCGCCGCCTTCAGCACCACGAAGGCGCCGTGCGAGTGGCCGAGCAGGTAGGGATCGGCGATGCCGGCCGCGTCGATGAACGCGAGCAGCTGTTCGGAGAAGCGGTCCACGCTGTATCCCTGGGGATGGGTCGCGAGGCGTCCGGACGATCCTGTGCCGATCGGGTCCAGATACACCATGGTCAGGTTCTCTTCGAGCAGAGGCAATCGCAAGTAGCTGGCCTCAATCTCGGGGCCACCGGAATGCACGATGCAGTAAGGTCCAGTGCCTGACGCGTGATAATGTTGCTCTATGCCGTTCACAGCGATGCTGTGCGTGCCAAGCGCGATGGCCGATGGCATGGCAGATCCTTCTATATATTGGGTTGCGGGAGGGGCGGCCCGCAGATCCACGTTTCCGTACTTCAGGGTATGCCGCCCGGGCCTGCGCGAATACGTCTTCGGCTCGGAATCGAGCCCGGCGCGGTGCCTCGACGCGCTCGACATACAAAGCGCAACGATTTCAGGATCGCCAGCTTACATACCACCACTCTGCAGGTCGCTCGTGATTACCCAGGCCTGTGATGGCGGGGTTCAGGCGCCGATGGTTTTGAGGACGGTGCTGAAGGGGCTGCTGCCTGTGATGCGGGCGGTGTCGACG
>NZ_LMPY01000048.1:0-9107 GCF_001424445.1 Methylobacterium sp. Leaf361
ACCGGAGCGCCAAACCCTTCGTCTGGACCAAGCCGGCTACCGACATCCTCGCCGCCGTCAGCCGATCCCCTGAACCATCTGTCTGAGTCAGTGCACTAGTCTGTTCGACCAGCACCATCTCGGTGTCGCGCCCGGAGTTGACGAACAGGCGCCCTTGGATGTCCTCGCGCGCCAGATCATGCTGTAGGGCCGTCGCCATCACGCGGCGCTGCAACTCCTCCATCGGATCCTCGCCGTTCCAGTACCAGACCCGGACCGCGCCGCTCGGCAGATCCCCAAGGATGCCTTGGCCGCTCGCCATGGCGAGCGCCTCTGCGGTGGCGAGGCTCGACTTGCCGACGCCACCCGGGGCGACCGTGACGCTCACGAACTTCCGGACGTAGTGGCGCCCGTAGATCCATTCGCGCATCGGGATCGCGCTGGGATCGCACCACGCGAACGGGACAGCTCTTAGGGAAGCCGCAGCGGTCGCTTGGGCGCCCGGCTCGTCCGGAGGGCCCTGACGGTCGCCGCGCCACCCGATATCCTCTGGCTTGATCCCGAGCTGCTCACAGAGCCAGAAGGCCGCCGCTGCGGGCGTCCGGGCCGGCAGATACTCCTCGACGATGTCGATCGCCGTCCGACCACCGTCGTTCGGGTCTCCCATGTCGTGGACCCCGAAGTCCTTGATGCCGTCGGGATGCAGGGAGAGGTCTTCCTCGAGGTCGCGCCCCAGGTCGTGGGAGCTGACCCGGTATCCACCGTCCGAGGTGCGCTGCGCGGTCGGCAGTAGGTTCGGGACCCAGGCCCGCAGGTCCGCGAGCGCCCGGCCCTTCACCTCGTCCCAGAAGCTCCGTTCGCCGGGGGCCTGCTCCCGGCGTCGCTTCTCTGTCGGGCCCGAGGATCGATCGTCGTTCGAGGAGCCGCGCTTCTCGGTCTTCTTCCGCTCGGCCGCGCGTGCGAGCTCCGCGGCGGCCCTCTGAGCCTCCCGGAACTGATCCGCTCGTTCCTGCAGGTAGGCGATTGTCCGAGGCGCATCCCTGATCTCGGTCGGCGTTCCCGGGACGTGCCGGCCAGTGACGGTCAGGTAGCGGCCGCCGGCGTAGATCTCGACCTGGGCTGCATCGATCTTCCGGCCGTCGATCTGGCCTTTGACGAAGAAGCGCAGGCCACGACCCGACGGGCTGTACTCCGTGTAGGTCTCGCCAAAATCGACCGCCACCTGTGCCCAGGGCTGAAGCTTGCCGGAATCCAGATCCCGGCAGCCATCCAAGTCGACGCCGCTGTGCTCACCTTTGCCATCGAGAGCGTAGCCGACGCCGGGCAATCCGTTGCGCGTCGCGTATTCCGCGGCCTCCTCGTACGATGACCAAGTTCCTGGATCCGTGGACGATCCCATTCGGCCGGTATGGGCGTTGATCGGCGGTTTATCCCACTTCTGCTTCTCGGGCTTCAGGACGTAGTCCCAGGCGACCCATTGCCGGCGCTCGCGCAGCTCTCGAAAGGCCGGCAGGTCTGGCAGCCCAGTGAACGGTGGATAGGATGGCCTCGGCGGCTCGGAAGACGATGTGCCCGCCGTCATCGTGACGCACTCGCCTGGAGGTGGCGCTTTAAAGCCTCTATCGCTTGGCGAAGGCCCTCACGGCAGGCTTGCAGGTTCGGGTCGCCTCGGCTGTCCGAGATGAAGCGGTGCACGGCCTCGAGCTGGCAGAGGATCATCAGCATCACGTCCTCCGCCAGTCGTCGACCGCGGGGAACGCCAACTCAGCCACGACGCTGGCGATAGACGGCGTCAATCCGAAGCGGGCTGCGAGATAGTCTTGTCGAAAGGCGGTGCCTGGATTAGCTTCCGCGGTGTCGACGGCGAAACCGACACTTTTGGAAGCCCTCCGCAGCGCCCCCCGCTGTGCGAGGGCTTTCTGCTTCATGGCTCAGGCGGCCTCCGAGGTGGAGCGCACGACGTTGCCGCGGCGAGCCAGGGCCCACTCATCCAGGAGATCGACGGGGTAGAGCGGCGCGCGGGCGTTCTTGTAGAAGGGCGGGCCTCCCCCGATGCTTGCGAGCTTCGCCAGCGTCGCGGGTGCCACGTCGATGCCGAAGCGGTCTTTCAGGTGAGCGCTGGCTTCCCAGCGGCGCAGAGGGCGAGCGTTTTGGTCAGCCGCGACCGAGCTCCCCTCGCGGGGCGCTTGAACATGATGCTGCACGGGATGTGCTCCGAATAATGAGTGTCGAGAGCCGAGCCGCGATACGGTCGGTTATTTCCTAGCAATTGCTAGTAATGACCAAAAACGGATTCACTGTTAGAGGCAAGAAAAATTGGTATTTCGTTTTTCGAAACCGACCGCCTCGCTTAAGTTTAAGGAGCCTCGACGGGGGCCATCGGTCCAAAAAAGTTCAGATTGTCTAGATTTTGTTTCAATTATCGAAACATCATTGCAATTGTCGAAACCGGGAGGGCCGACAAAGCAGCTAAGGCTGCCTGTTACCTTTAGATTATCTTGACGCGACACGCGGTCGCACCCTCCCCCAGTTCTGTCGGCTGGAAGGTCAGTCGATCTCCAGATCGCGATCGCCGCCACGCAGCCAGACGACCTGCGAGCTATGGCCCTCGGGCGCACCCAGGCTCGGTTCCGCATCGCCGCCCTCCTCCAGGTCCGGATCCCCGTCGATCTCGTCGAGAGCGGCCACGAGATGGTCGACGGCGTCGAGGGCCAACGCGAGCGCGCCCTCGATGCGGGTGCGGGCGTTGGGAATGATCGGCCGCTGACGGGGGCGAAACGGGATGACGTTGCTCATCTCTCAAAGCCTCGTACGCAGGGCTTCAGCGGCGGTGGCAAGCAGTTCGGCCGCACCATCGCGGCGGGCGGCCTCGGCGACGTCGCCCAGGCGATCGACGCACCGATCCATAAGGGCCGTGCAAAGGCCGAGCTGCCAGTGAGCGAGCCGACCGGACGCGTTGGGCACCTCGGTACCGTCCGGGGCGGTCTCGATGCTACAGGGGCGGCAGGTCATCGCGACGCAGACCTCGGCAAGCACCGAGGCCGTGTCGTGCAGCGTCACAAGCTCGGGAACGGACAGCGCGTCGAGCTCGACCGCGGCCGCCACGGCACCTGGTGTCGGCATGGTCGGCGCGGGCTTCGGCTTGACCCGGCGAGTCACGTTGTGGCGCAGAGCGGCTGCGCGCTGGCGCAGGCCGGCCGGCTGGAAGGGGCGTGCGGGCTTCACAGGAACCTCCTCAGGCCATCGGGATGAAGCCGTAGGCGAACACGCCACCGGCGATGATGAGCGAGGCCGTCAGCAGCTCGCCGGCGACATCCAGGAAGCGCGGCGCGCGGACGTGGGCGGTATCCGGCCGCGTGGCGCGGATGACCGAGCCCCGGACGAGCATGTCCGGGTCGAGCAGGGCGTCCGCTCTGGTCGGCGGCGGGGTGACGGGCCGGCGCTTGGCCGGACGCGGGGCGAGCGGGGGCGTTGCCATACCGGGGATCTCCGGGGCTGAAGGATTCGGGATGTGCGTGGAGAGGTCGGCGGCTTACGGGGTCGCCGTCATTCTTGCGTTCAAGCAGCGATTTCGCTACCGTGCTGCGAACACACGCGCTGCTTTCGCAGTGTCAATGCAATTTCGCAGCGGAGATGCGATTTTGACGCCTGCGCAGTGCAAGATGGCCCGTGCTGGGCTGGGGATCGGAATCCGCGAGCTGGCTGAACAGGCCCAGGTATCGACCAACACGGTATCGCGCTTTGAGGCCGGAGAAGAGCTGAAAGGGCGCACCGTCGCGGCACTGCGGGCAGCCCTTGAGGCGGCCGGCGTCATCTTCATCCAGGAGAACGGCGAGGGGCCGGGCGTCAGGCTCCGCAAGACCGAACCAGGCGAGCACCGGAGCCCGACATGAAGAAGCTCCCTACCCATGCCCGTGGCCAGCTCTCGACGCCGACAGCGCGGGACGCTGCCCGTCGAAAGCAGGCGGAGCAGGCCCAGCAGGAGCACGACGCCGAAAAGGTCACGCTGGAAGAGCACATGGCGGAGCTGCGGGCGAAGCGGCTGGCGCGAGATTGACGACAGGCTCGCCTGTCGCCTTTCGGAGAGGAGTCGAGGGCGGGCCGTCAGGTAGGCTGCCGCCCAGCTGCCGCCGCCTCGACAATCATCCGATGCATGGCAGCGTCTTGCTTCGCCCGCATCAGGATGATGCGAGCCGCGGTTCGTGCCCTTTCAGCGCGGATCCGCCCCCTAGGCTTCCCGTCCCGCAACGCCCGCATTGCCATGTTGCGGAACCAGTGCGCGTCGGCGATTGCGACTGCGCACCGCTCGGCGAGCGTGCTGTACTCGGCTGGATCCTGGCTCCTGGACGGCATGGCGAAGCCTTCTGCAGGGGGCGATCGGACAGGGCCTGCAACGGCTATACCAGCGGCCGCCAGCGTCATATTCATCGATGAGAACGGTGAGGGGCCGGCCGTCAGGCTCCACAAGGCCGACGCAGGCGAGCCCCGGAGCCCGAGATGACCAAGCTGCCGATCGGCATGCTGCCTCGAGGGCTGAGCCGCGAGCAGGCCGCGGAGTGCTGCGGCTGCGATTCGGTCTCGGCCTTCGACGACTGGGTCAGGAAGGGGATCGTGCCGAGGGCGATGCGCGGCACGAACCGCTGGGACCGCAAGGCGATCGACCGCGCGCTTGATCGCCACTCGGGATTGCTATCCGATGCCGGCCCTTCGATCGACGAGTGGCTGGCCGAGCATGCGCGTTAGGCTGAAAGGCATCAACACGGTTCGGCGGCCGCTCGCAGACGGCACGGTTCGGACCCAGGTGGATTGAAGCCTCAATCGCTCTTCGGTTTGCGGACTGGGCGCGAGCGTTCTCTCGAAGCGGCAATTACCCGAGCGGCGCACTCGGCGTTCTCCTGCGGCTCAGGCCCCCGCACTCACGGTTTCCGCCTTCGGAGGCCCGCAGGATCGCGTCCACAGTCGCCCAGCGCCAACGCACGCAGCTGGGCGAGATCCGTATCGGCGGGAGCAGGAGGCCCCGGCGGACGTAATCGTCCAAGGTGCTCTCGCTCATCATGAGCTCGGCGGCGAGCGCGCGGCGCGTGAGGTACGAGGCCGTCGGCATGCCGAGCGTTATGGGCGGCCATGTAGGGCAATCGCACTGGAATCGGGGGTGATGGTAAACCGCTAACCGCTGCACGTTAAGGTCGCGGCCGAAGCTTGGGCCTCTCCGGAGACTTCCGGATGTGCCCCGGTCGTGGCGGCAACCGTAGGAGGCTAGCGGGCCCCTTCCATGACGGCATTTCTGAACCAAGAGAAGGGCTACATCTTCCGGATTGTGCACCGGGAGAATCTGCCGATCGTTCTCGCGGGCGGTCTTATTGCTAAGAACGCCGCCGGGTCAGATCCGTCGTATGTAAATATCGGCAACTTGGATCTCATCGGTCGTCGTGGCAGTCGAGCTGTTCCAGTTCGGCCAGGTGGGGTATTAAATGATTACGTGCCATTTTATTTTACGCCACACTCGCCGATGGCATATAACATAAAGACCGGATGGGGCGGAATTGTAAGACGAAGCAATGAAGACATATTGATATTCGTCTCTACCGTGTGCCACGCTATTGACTGCGGACTAGAAACGGTATTTACTGATCGACATGCTTACCTTGCCGCAGCAAGATTCTACCGGGATGCTGATAGATTGGACCAAATTGACTGGGATCTGCTGAGATCAAAGAATTTCAAAAAGGACGCGCAGAACCCTGAGCGTGTGGAGCGTTATCAGGCGGAAGCGCTGATCCACGGACGCGTCCCTCTGGCTGGCCTACGGGGGGGGTCGCGGTCTTCAATGAGCAGGTCCGGGAAGCTGTCCAAAAAGATGTGGACAAATCGGGAACACCGTTGCTAGTGCGCTCCATGCCGAGTTGGTATTTCTGATGATCACCTTCACACAGGGCGACCTCCTCGACGCGCCCGCGGAGGCGCTGGTCAACACGGTGAACACCGTGGGCGTGATGGGCAAAGGCATCGCCCTCATGTTCAAGGAGAATTTCCCGGACAACTTCCGGGCATATGCGGCTGCCTGCAAGGCAGGCGAGGTGAAGACGGGCCGCATGTTCGTCACCGAGCGAGGGCATCTCACTGGGCCTCGCTGGATCATTAACTTCCCGACGAAGGCCAACTGGCGCTTCCCGTCCAAGATGGTCTGGATCGAGGAGGGCTTGGCCGACCTCCGGCGCGTGATTGAGGAGAACGGCATACGCTCGATCGCGGTGCCACCTCTCGGCAGCGGCAATGGCGGTCTCAACTGGGCCGACGTCCGACCCCGTATAGAAGCCGCCTTGGGCGACATGCCCGGGGTCGAAGTGATCGTGTACGAGCCGACAGCAACGTATCAGAACGTCTCAAAGCGAGAGGGGCGCAAATCACTCACGCCGGCGAGTGCTTTAGTTGCGGAGCTCGTACGTCGATATGCTGTGCTTGGCTTTGAGTGCTCGCTACTTGAAGTGCAGAAGCTTGCCTATCTCTTAGAGTGCGAGATAGAGGCATCTGCGCCTAAGAACCCCCTGAAGCTTGCCTTCAAGGCACACCGGTACGGCCCTTACGCTGATCGGCTGAGGCATCTGCTTGACGGCATGGACGGAACCTACCTGCACTGTGACAAGCGGCTCGCGGATGCCAGTCCTCTAGACCTAGTAAGGTTTGAGGACAGCCAGCGAGACCGCATCGCCGTTTACCTCAAGGCGGAAGGCAAGGATTTCCTTGGGGCCCTCGAGCAGACGACTAGCTTGATCGATGGCTTCGAGTCCCCCTTCGGGATGGAACTCCTCGCCACCGTTCACTGGCTGATGCACCGAGAGGCCGTGGAGCCTACCGTCCCAGCGATGATGCAGGGCATCAAGCGTTGGCCCGGCGGCTCCGGCTCAGCTGCGCGTAAGGCTCGGATCTTTGACGAACGGGTCGTCGAGCTCGCGCTGGAGCGGCTTACCGAAGGTCCGTGGGTCTGATCGCACTGATGGACCGCTGGGGTTTTTCGTCTGCGGCAACCATCGAAACCGACGTCCTGTCAGCTCAGGGCGTGGTAAAGCTGATCGGCTCATCCGGCCCATGGGTAGGCGGGATCACGCGCTGAACCTCGACGACATCGTGTTGGACGGTCGTGAGCCGGCCGCCTCGGTCGTAGGCGTAGCTATAGCGGACCATGCACGCGAGCGCTGACCCGGGTACAATCGGCACTGCGCCGGCTCGGAACCGCTGCAACCAAACCTCGTCGAGAATCGCGGCGGTTACCGTGTCTCGGCCGTGTCTGAACTCCCACTTCGCCTCGCCGAGGTAATCCGGCCGGCGGACGAGCAACTGCATAGGCATGACACCGCTCGACGTACTGCCTTCCGCCTCGGTTACGTAATCGCTGGGCCGCTTGGTCTCGGCGAGGTTGGCCTCGTACACGCCGGCCTCGGTCGTCAGCAGAAGGCGATCTCCGGGCGACAACGTCGCCTTTCCGGCCTGGATCTGGTCGAGAGGCTTCACGAGATCCTGCAGCTCGATATGGGCCGGCTGGGGCAAGTGGCGGATCGGCGAGGATTCAGCGAGGGCCTGAAGATCGTCGCGAAGCTGCCCAAGGCGCTGGCCCTCGTTGGCCGCATGGCGCGCGTCGAGATACTCGAGTGTCCGTTGCTTGCCCTTCACTAGGATCGATCCAACCGCCTTCTTCCAATCGCCCGACTTCAGTACCTCGTCGTCGGTCTGGCGTAGCCGCGTACGCACCCAAGCGGTTACCGAGCCAGCCTCTACGTCCTCGAGGACCAGGAGTGGCACAATGCGCGGGTCGAGAGCCGAGACGGAGCTATGCGGGAGATTGGGTGACGACGGTGTGTTGAAGGCGGCGTATCGAGGCGGGTGTCGAGCCTGCCAGAACCTCTCAGTGAGAGCGATACGCCATGGAGACACCTANGAGCTATGCGGGAGATTGGGTGACGACGGTGTGTTGAAGGCGGCGTATCGAGGCGGGTGTCGAGCCTGCCAGAACCTCTCAGTGAGAGCGATACGCCATGGAGACACCTACCAACCTCGTCCGACTTCGTCATCCCGAAGACCTCGACGATCCCCTGACCGAGGTGCTGCGTAGCGGCGCTCGCCGCCTGCTCGCCCAAGCTGTCGAGATGGAGGCGGACGCCTTCTTGAGCGCGATGCAGGACCTGCGACTGCAGGATGGACGGGCCCGGCTGGTGCGGCACGGTCACGGGCCGGAGCGGGCGATCCAAACCGGCATCGGCCCGGTGCCGGTCGCACGGGTCCGTGTGCGGGATCGCGGCGCGAGCGGGTCTGAGGACCGGGTCCGGTTCACCTCGACCATCCTGCCGAAGTGGGCGCGGCGCACCCGCAGCCTGGATGCGCTGCTGCCGGTGCTGTACCTACGCGGTGTCTCGACCGGTGACTTCCAGGACGCGCTGGCAGCCCTCTTGGGTCGTGACGCCCCGAACCTCTCGCCGGCCGTCATCGCCCGGCTGACCGCGGCCTGGGCGGACGAGTATGCCCGCTGGCAGGGCCGCGATCTCTCCGCACGCCGCTATGCCTACGTCTGGGCCGACGGCGTCTACCTGCAGGCCCGGATGGAGGAGCAGGCCGAGTGCATGCTCGTGCTGATTGGGGCGACGCCCGAGGGTCGCAAGGAGCTCGTCGGCTTCCAGGTGGGCGTGCGCGAGAGTGCCCAGAGCTGGCGCGAGCTGCTCGTCGACGTGAAGCGGCGCGGGCTGTCGATCGCGCCCGAGATCGCGGTGGGCGACGGCGCTCTCGGCTTCTGGCGGGCGCTGGACGAGGTCTTCCCCGGCACCGCTCACCAGCGGTGTTGGGTTCACAAGGCGGCTAACGTCCTCGACAAGGTGCCGAAGTCCATCCAGCCGGCGATGAAGGCGGACTTGCGCGAGATCCACGGCGCGCCGACCCGGGCGGCAGCCGAGGTGGCGCTGACCGTCTTCGTCGAGAAATACGGGGCCAAGTATCCCCGCGCCGCTGCCTGCTTGACCAAGGATCGGGAGGCGCTGCTGACGTTCTACGACTTCCCGGCCGAGCACTGGGATCACCTGCGCAGCTCGAACCCGATCGAGAGCGTGTTCGCTACGGTGCGGCATCGGACCGTGCGGACCAAA
>NZ_LMPY01000048.1:9140-14966 GCF_001424445.1 Methylobacterium sp. Leaf361
GGTCGTGGCCGGCGTCATCTTCCGCGACGGGACCGAGGTCGTCGCGAGCCCAGATCACCGCGCCGCCTGACCGTCGCCGTCACCTAAAATCCTGCATAGCTCATTTCCGCCGGGACGATCCTGCATCCTCGCAAAGGCTGCCTCGGCCTGCATGCGCTCTTTGCTGTGGTTGTCTGCCATATGACGCTCCGTCAGTTCGCCCTCTCAGGATCCTCGCGGTGCCGCACGTAGCCTTGGCCGTTGAGCCAGCCGATCATGGCGCGACCGCGTCGTCATGGAAGCCGCGGGTATCGAAGATGCGCCGGACGACACCGGCACGCTTCGCCCCATCCATCCAAGCCGTGACGCGGGCGAGGGCGGCCGGTCGGCCCTTCGGGACGGCGACCGCGACCTGCGTCTGCTGGAAGCCGCCCGCAACGATGCGGGAGCCCGGGACCTGCAGGACCACCGGCCGCAGCGTGTCCCGCGAGAGGGCGAAGGCGTCCGCCTCCCCGGCGCGCATGCGTGCGACCGCCTCGGCCACGGACGGGACGGGGAGGGGCTGCGTCCAGGTCAGTGTCCGGGCGGAGGCGCGGATCGTCGTCGTGCCCTCAATCGCCACGACCCGCAGACCCGGTCGGTCGACCTGCGCCACGTCGGTGATGCCCGACCCGGCGCTGGCCAGATAGGTGCTCTCCAGGTCGTAATAGCCCGGCCCGAAATCGATCACCTGCCGCCGGATCGCGTCGACCGGCATGAAGCTGACGTCGATCGCCGCGGCCTGGAGGGCGGCGGCCGCGGCGCCCGAGTTCGGGAACAGGGTCACGGTCAGCGGCAGGCCGACCTGCCGGGCGAGATCCGCGCTCAGATCAGCCGTCACGCCGTCGAGTCCTCCATCGGCGGCTCGACAGACGAAGATCAGGCCGGCGGACGGCGCTTCGACGAGGCCGACCCGGAGCGTGCCGGTCGGCGCCAGCTCGGCCGTCGTGGCCGCGTCCTGAGTGTGACTGGAAAGCGTCATGCTGGCGGAAACGGCCGCCGCGGAGAGGAGGGGCTGAACGAGCATTTCGAGCCGTTCGCTTCCGCAGTGCTTCCGCGGCAATCTCCCAACCGCAGGGCTTGGCCCTCTAAGTCATTGAGAAGATTGGCGCACCCGACACGATTCGAACGTGTGACCTTTGCCTTCGGAGGGCAGTTCACTGAAGTAGTCCGAAGTTACCTCGCGGCGAAAAACCGCTGAAATACATAGCTTTGCATCGCTCATATGGTGCTCATGGTTAATTCGTGCTACCTAACGACATTCCCAGGTTCCCGCCGATAAGTCCCCTGGAAGTTCCCCGTCGCTAGCGCCGGAGTTAGACGTGCCAGACCTCTCCCCTGAGGCTTCGGAAATCGCGCCCGCCGAAGGCAAAACCAAACGCAAGAGCGTGAAGCTTACTAAGCGTGCCATCGATGCCCTACCAACCACCCGCGATGACCTCTTTTTTGACGCGGAACTGAAGGGTTTCGGGGTACGCGTGAAGCCCTCGGGCGCAAAAACCTTCTTCGTCAAATATGCCATCGGGGGACGGACCCGCCGGGTTTCCATCGGACCTTACGGGCCCATCACGGCAGAGCAAGCGCGGGTAAGGGCAAAGGAACTGCTCGGCTGCATCGCCAGGGGTGAAGACCCGGCGGCCGACAAGCAGGCTGAGCGCGACGCTCCTACGGTGGCGGACCTATGCCGCCTGTATCTTGAGGCGGCTGAAAAGGGGCTCGTCCTTGGCAAAGGCGGCCGGTCCAAGAAGGCATCGACACTCACGACTGATCGGGGACGCGTCGCGCGCCACATCATTCCCCTACTGGGACACATGAAGGTCCGCGACGTGACCACTCCGGATCTCGTCCGCTTCGTGCGTGATGTGACGGCCGGAAAGACGGCGGCCGACGTGAAGACCGGGAAGCGGGGCAGGGCAATTGTCGAGGGTGGCAAAGGCACTGCCGCACGGACGATGGGTTTGCTCGGCGGCATCCTTAGCCACGCCGTGGCGGAAGGCATGATCCCGAGCAATCCCGCACGTGGGGTGCGCCGGCCCGCATACGAAAGGCGGCAGGTACGCCTATCGGCGTCGGCGTACGCGGCCCTTGAGCGTGCGCTATCATCGGCTGGCGAGAAACGGGTGCCGTGGCAGGCCGCGGCTGCGATCCGGCTGCTAGCACTCACCGGGCTTCGGCGCTCGGAGGCCACCGGCCTCCGTTGGGATTGGGTAGACCTCGACGGCAGATGCCTGCGCCTTGGCGACAGCAAAACCGGGGCGAGCGTCCGCCCGCTCGGCGCAGCCGCCGTGGCTCTCCTCGACAACCTGCCTCGTAATTCGGCCTCGCCTTTCGTTTTCCCTGCCTGCCGGGGGGATGGGTCGTACGGCGGATTGCCAAAGGCGTGGGATCGCGTTGTTGAGGCCGCAGGCGACGACTTGGCGGGCCTCACGCCCCATGGATTGCGGCACGGATTCGCGTCCGTGGCCGACGATCTAGGCTGTACCCTGCCGACCATCAGCGGCCTGCTGGGGCATAGCGCCGGCACGGTCACCTCCCGCTACGTTCTGAAGGTGGACGCCGCGCTTGTAGGGGCCGCTGATCTCGTATCAGGCCGGATCGCACACATGATGCGTGAGAAGAAGGCCGATAGCGTCGCTTTGATGGAGGCGGCGCATGTCGAGGCCTGATGGCGGTCAGCAGGGGGCACTGTACGAAGCCAGCCTAGCGCAATTTGACCAGCGATGCCGCGCGGATCCTCAGGAGGCGCTGGCGGCACTGATGGAGGTGCTTGCGTGGGCTGGTGAAGAACACGCGCGCGATCCACGCGCGAGGAAAGGCACACAGATTGCCATGGCCGCGCTGTGTGGCTTCACCGCCGCAAGGGGAGACCAGCGTGCCGCTTTGATGTTCGCCACTCTTGGATCCAGCCTCGCCGACCTAAGCAACGGGACAGTTGGCGATCTTGTCGAGCCGCGACGGGCCAAGATGGTGGGGAACCGGCCCCCTGACCCCATCGAAAAGCGCAGGCTTGTCGTACTCGCTCTCGAATGCGTCCGCCATTTGTGTTCCATGGAACAATGCAAGGCGAAGGATGCGCGCGAAATCGTAGCCCGGTGGATGAACGCGCTTCCTGAGTTCAGTAGCCTGAAATGCACTGCTCTTAAACTCAAGAACTGGCAATGCCGCTACGACCAAGACGCGTCGCTCGATGATGTTCGAAACGAGCTACGCCATGCCGTGGCACAAGCTAAAACAAGGTCCAGCCTAAGATCCGGACTAGTCGGGCTAGGAAAGCCCCCCTCTTAATTAGCCGATTGATAGGGGATTGTCAGGGTGCATTGAAGCTCTTGGAGGAGCATGATGGACCCGGACTTCCTCAATACCGCACAGGCCAGCGACCATACGCTCAAGCGGACGGGCCACCGTATCAGCCCCGCCCACCTCAAGAAACTACGCTGTGTAGGGGGCGGACCCGAGTTTCAGAGATGGGGCCGGTTCGTCGTCTATCCAGTCGATGCACTCGACACCTGGATTGCCAACCGCCTGTCTGACCGGAAGCGAAGCACGTCGGATGACGGCAGGCGCCGGACCGCAGAGCTGCCGGGAGCAATAGGCGCGCGGGCGGCCTGAACACAGGGAAATAGAAAAGCCGCCCGGATGCTAGCCGCGCGGCTTTCCCAAATTCAGCACATTCTTAGCGAGTGCAACTTATGAATAACACCACCCTGCCCGGCGGGATAGTGGGGGTCGTCGTGCCCATCTCCCTTTTCCGGGTTCAAACCGATGCGCCTAATGAACCAAATTCTTGGGCATATGGCCGCGTCATGGAGATCGAAGACGCCGCAATCAACGTGATCTCGACGGCGGACGACGCACGCCGGACGATCACAGCTACCCGCATCGCATACGACAGACTTCGCAAAATCATCGTTTCGAAGCGCGGGCGGGTCTGGGGCTTCCCTGTGTATGCAGATGAAGTTGAAGATCTTGCGCGCGCGGAGAGCCTCTGCGGGATCGGTCACCCTCAAGCGGAACAAGAGCTCGCGCGGCTCGCGCACTTGCCGTGCAAGCCCTACGCCGATGAGGTTGTGAGTGGCCTGTTCAAGGCGGTGCGCTGGCTGGGTCATCCGGCCACCATCGTTCGCTTCGGTTTCTCGCGCGATCAGGGGTGGAGCCTATGAACGCCCACACCCTGCTGCAACTCAGCGGCGCAGCCACGAAGACGCCCCCGCAATCGGGCGCTTCTCATAATCGCGAGGCTGCGCAGAAGCTTCTCGACGCCCTTGAACCTAAGGGGGAGTTCCGGTTTGCCTTGAAACCCGATCAAGACAGTGCGCCCTGGCCTAAGGGCTGCCCCGCGCACGTCTATGGAACGCTCGACGCCGTGTGGCCGTATGTCGAGCGGTTCAACAACGAGACGCATCGGGTCGGCGTATTCGTCACGATCAACCGCCATCCGCGTGTAACCGATGACGGAAACAAGCTTCGGCGTGGTGGCGCTCACGTGACCGACATTCGGGCTGTCTTCATCGACGTGGACGACCCCGATCGGATCTCTGATGTAGAAGCCGCTTTGGGGCAAGGGCCAACGCCCAATGCAACCGTCCTCACGGCGCGGGGCAGGCATTATTACTGGCTGATCAATGGCCTGGCCCTGGAACGGTTCAAGTTGTTCCAGGGAACACTCGCGATGCGGTTCGGCAGCGACCGGGCCGTCACCGATCTTGCTCGTATCATGCGTCTGCCCGGTACGCGGCACGTCAAAACAGGCTTCGTTCCTGTAGGGTGTACCGTCGCGCACCATAACCGGATCAAGGTCGATGATCTGATGACGGGCTTCGGTCTGAGCCTCAGTGAGGCACGACCCGAGCGCAAGGCCGCCACAGCGACGGAGGCCTTGCCCGCTAACTTCAACGTTCCTCCACGCGGTGCCAACAAGCTGCCTCAGACGAATGAGCTTGCCGGTGGCATAGCGGAGGCGACCCTCAAGGACGCAGAGAACGCCGGTATGGCGCTCGCGCTCGCTGGCAGGATAAATGGCCGCGATGACTGGCGCGATCTGCTCCTGTTCCCGTTCACGAACTTCGCACTCGACAATCCGGATTGGGAGGGGGCAGCGAAGGACGCGTTCGACCGAGTGTGCGCCGCTTCCGCGACGACAGGCGCCAACACGGCGAACAACGATGCGCAGTGGAATGCTACCATGTGTGGTGGCCGTAGGACGGATGGCGCACGCCGCACCGTCAAGTCCACCATCCAAGCGGCGGCGACTATCGCGGTGCAGCCTGGAGGTGGCATTGCTGCCGGATCGGTAGCTGGGGCGATTGCGCCACCGTCGCCTGCTGGTACGCCGAGTGCCGCCACCGCCGCGCTGTCTGCATTCGTCCAGCTTCCGCCTCCCAGCAGCCTGGGGCAGGCGTTCGGCGGGACGCTGACGCCGCCACTTCCGCGCTCGCTACGTCTGGCGACCGCACCGCCTCATCGGCAGTGGGTGCTCGGCAATCGTCTGGTCAGAAGCGAATACGCTGTTCTCGCCGCTCCTGGGGGACGAGCGAAATCTTCTGTTGCGATTGCCTGGGCATGCTCTCTTGCAAGCGGCAGAAATCTAGTGGGCGAACGAGTTCATGGAGGCCCCAAACGCGTCCTCTACGTCTCCACCGAGGATGATGCCGTTGAGCTGGATCGGCGCTTCTATGCCGCCATGCTCGCCCATCAGCTCGCGCCGGCCGACCTAGTGCACTGACTCAGACAGATGGTTCAGGGGATCGGCTGACGGCGGCGAGGATGTCGGTAGCCGGCTTGGTCCAGACGAAGGGTTTGGCGCTCCGG
>NZ_LMPY01000049.1:0-14532 GCF_001424445.1 Methylobacterium sp. Leaf361
ATCTCGGGACCGAGGCGGCGATCCACATCGCCGCCCTGGAGGACGAGCGGGCCGACCGCCGGGCCGCCGGCGAGCGCTTCACCCGGGCCATGGCGGCCTGATGTTCAACCCGCCGCCCGCACACGGAATTCCTGACAGTCCCCGGTTTTTTTGTGCGCGCGAGGTCGAGCGCCTCCTTCAGGATCTCGACCTCCATGGTCTTGCGCCCGAGCAGGCGTTCGAGGTCGCGCACGCGCCGCTCCAGCTCGCGAACCCGGCTGGTGCCGACGACCTCCTCGTCGGCGTGCACGGCCTGATGGCCGCCCTCCAGCATGCGCCGCTTCCACGAGAACAGCAGGCTGGGCGAGNCGAACCCGGCTGGTGCCGACGACCTCCTCGTCGGCGTGCACGGCCTGATGGCCGCCCTCCAGCATGCGCCGCTTCCACGAGAACAGCAGGCTGGGCGAGAGGCCGTAGCGGCGGGCGACGAACGACACGGACGAGCCGGGCTGCTGGCTCTCCTCGACGAAGCGGATCTTCTCGGTGGTAGACCAGCGCCGTCGACGCTGAACGCCGGACAGGATCTCGCCGTGCACCGGCGGGGCGGTCGGATCGGATGACATAGCCTTACCCATAGGCCAACGCCTATGCCTTCGTGAGCTATGCCGCCTGTCCGGTCAAAACGGGGTGCGGTTCAGGAGGGGCTTCCGTCCGCGACCTTTTGCAACCGTTCCCCTGGCCCCTCGCCGCTCTCGTCGATGAAGATGACGCCGGCCGCTACCACAAGCGCAGCAGGAAACCGCCGGCCAACACCACGACGATAAGGGTCACGACAGAGACGGCGATCTTCTGGGCTACCTTGGGCAACTGGTAGGGGCTGCGCCGACGCGGTCTGAAGGCGACGACCTTCGGGTCCGATAGGTGCTGGGTGAGGCTGTCTGGCAACCTCTGCTTCGCCCGCCCTTTGCGCATGCTGGTCTTCCTCCGACTACTTCGTCTTTACCGCCTATCCCACGAGGCTGGAGATGGGATCAGCGAGGCACCACCTTCAGCTCGCCGGCCATCCACATCTCCCCCACCATTGTGGACATGCAGGTCGACAGGACTTGGTAGGATGGAGTGACCAACATGAGGTCCTTCACGCACGCCGCGCGGACGCTGTCTGGCGTCTCCGCCCATAGCGCACGAAAGTGACCTTCAGCCTTCGCCTCACTGTCGAGACACTGCTGCTTGAAAGCCTCGTCATCAACGAGTTCGGCGGTAGTGGTGCAATAAGCTGTGCCGTTGATCGTCGGCAGTTGCTCATCCGCTCGGGCGGAGATCATCGCCAATGCGCTCCCGGCCACAACATAGGCGAGAGCGCTGCGCATCACGATCGCCTTGCCTTCAACGCTTCCTCGACGAGGCGGCGGATGGCTTCGGACCTAGAGGGCTTGTCGGGCTGAGCCTCGCGCCAATCGTCAATGCCATCGCGCAGGCTGTCCGACATACGGAAGCCGTACATCGGATCGCGACCTGTCGCCGGGCGACCACGTTTTTTTGGTTCAGCCATAATTGACAGGTGCATGTTTTAGGTTTAGCAGAAAAGGCGAGCCGGAGCAAGGCTGGAACCCTCGCTCACGGCTCTAACCACCAACCGCACCGGGAGTGCTGTTCATGGCTATCCACCACCCTACACCGCCCCTCGTCGGCGGTGAACGCCCGCGCTTGCCTTCAGCACAGGTAGGACCGGTCACACAGGCCATCCGAGCGATGCAACGGCCAGCTTGGCCACTGCATGGTGTTCGCCAACTTGGCGACGACCATAATGTCGGAAAATCCGATGTTTTCCGGTTTGAGGACAGCGGCATCCGCGCCCTGTCCCGCACGGAGGTCGAGGATCTGATCGGCGGCCTGATCGATCTCCTCGACGCCATGGACGGCGACGCGGACGCGGAGGACGTCGACGTGGATCTGGAAGACGGCCACGACGCCGAGGGCAACACCGACGACAACGGCATCGCCGACTACGACGCGATCGGCGAGCAGGGCTTCCTGGGCTACGGGAGGTGCGCATGACCGCCGCCCGAACCCAGACCGAGATTGCGGCTTGGAACGAGGAGTTAGGCAGGCGCTATCGCGAATGCGAAAGCGATATCTGCGACCTACGACTCCGCGGCATCGTCCTTGAGGCGTTCTTCTCTGAGACCATCAGGGAGACGGAGGGGGCGCCGAAGTTCGGCAAGAACGTCACGATCATCCTGACCCGGGAGCAGATCGAGGCGCTGGAGTTCCTGATCAGCCAGCAGCAGACGCAGGTCCTGGCTCTCCACCGCCGCTTCTATGCCGACGTGGAGGACGAGCAATGACCGCCTCCACCCGCCGCGCCGCCCTCGGCGCCCTCCTTGCGGCCCCGCTGGCCTCCGTGCCGGTTATCGCTGCTCCGACCTCAAATCTGGCTGCGGCTTGCAACGCTGCGGCAGAGCGCTGGAACTGGGTGAAGGATCCCTTTCATCCGGACTGCGTCTGGCCGGATGAGCGCATGAATGCGGAGCTCGACCGCTTCATGGCGGTGATCGAGCGATCCATCGAGGAGCCCAGCACCTCTCTGCGAGACCTCGCCGCCAAGGCGCGTCTGATGATCGCGGAGCACGACGACGGCGACAAGTATCAAGGGCACCGGGCCCTCATCGCTCTCTTGAATGAGGTGGTGGCACTATGCGGCTGATCTACGCCTTCCTCGCGGTCCGGATGCTCCGGCTCGCCCGCTTCGATCTGTTCAGGCACGAGCTGCTGATGGCTGACGCGGACGCGGCTCTCGCTCGTTCACGGGATCGGGTGCGGCTGGCCGAAGCCCTGGCAGCTCGGGCGGACCTGCCGTCGCTGGCGGCCGGTCGGTGAGACGTTGCCGCACTTATGCGGCCACGTGTCTCGCCAACTTGGCGACTCACGAGAAGGGGGTAGCGTTTCGCGATCCCCTTCGCATCCACGCCCGCTGCCGAGGGATTGGGGACCACCAGGTGGCGGGCGTGGAGATCGGCGGGTGGGCCGACGCGCAAAGCTACAGGTTATCAGCTTGGCTGTCGCGAATATTCGTCCGTCACCTAACGAACGCAGTTTTGCGCTGGCTGCGGTGGGCATCCACGCCCGCCCGTCGGCCGATCGGGGGCATGCCTAGAGCAGGCGTGGAAGATCAGCGAGAAGCCGACGCGGGCGGCTATGACTGAGGCCGGAGCAGCGCACAAGTTAATTGTGCGTCATCTAGCGGTCGGAACTACTCATCCACGCCCGCCCCGAACTGCTGGGGGCGAGCTATGAGCGGGCGTGGACAGCCGACCAACCGCCCCCTCAAGGCGAGCCGACGCCGTCACCGTAAACTTAAGCGTGTGGGGAGAACACAGCTTTTGATGCACGGAACTGCATTTCAGCATCCACGCCCGCCCTTCGGTGTGGGGGGACGAACGTCTGGGCGGGCGTGGCGGTCGAGAGGAGGCTCGACGGTTCGAATGAATGCAAAATCCATGCATCCACGCCCGCCGTGACAGCTGAGGGGCATATCTGCGGACGGGCGTGGACGGCCAACGAGACGGTCGAGAACTCGCCGGCAAGTTGAGCGCTAGCCCGGTCGCCTTGCCAAAATATGACCGCCACTCGCGCATCCGGCGCCGGCAACAATAGGCCAGCGAAACACCTCCGCCGTTACCCCTACTGTTACCCTCGTTGGGAAGTAGGGGCATTGGTGGAGGCAAAATTAGGCCTAAGCCATTGAAGGATATGGTGCCGGTGGAGAGGATCGAACTCCCGACCTTCGGTTTACAAAACCGCTGCACTACCGCTGTGCTACACCGGCAGGCGCTCTGAAACCATTGAGAAAATTGGCGGTTTCGGTGCGTCAGAGGCGCTTTTGACTACGTTTGGGGGCGCTTCGTCAAGGCACACATCTCGGCACGTTCCGTTCATCGTGCGTGCGCGCAACCCTTGGAGTGGGCCGAAGAAGGCCGGCGCCCGAGCGATGCGGGAGGCGGCACAGTTCATGGCAAAGTCCACGGTTTGGGAGTGAATGGCCAAGGAGCCCTCGACTCGCCGAGCTGCGCGAGACCACGAGGTTACCGATCGGGCGATCCGCGCCGTGGTCGTCGCGGTGCTGGCCGACCGCGCCGGCAGGACCTACCCGCTTCCGAAGGGTCGGCGCCGTGACATCACCGCGACCATTCGACAGAACACTCGCGCGGCTGTTGCGCGCCGCCCACAAGCCGGCTCGAAAGCGCAACATGGTTCGGACCGCGATCCTGCTGGGGCACTCGATATAGAGGTGAGCGTGATAGATCCCGGTGCCGCCCGAGCGGCGACTGCCGAATGCGTAATGGAGCGGTTGAGCGGCTTCGCGCAGGGAAGCGGCGTCAGTGGTAGGGTCGCCTGCCAGATCATCGAATGGGTGATCGCCTCCCCAACCGATCGCCGCAGGCGGAGACCTGTTGGCAAGGCGCGCACGTGCATCCTGATCGCACCCGGGTAGCAGGGTCGACGACGAAACCCCTCGCGCCTCGTAGCGGCTTCGCTGGGAGGGATCGTCCTGACAGGACATGGTCCAAATGTCTAGAATGTGCGGTCGATACTGAATTCGGTTTTCGATATTTCCGCTGCTTCCAGTGTGCGGAATACATCTAAGTCGACAAGATGTCTATCTGCTCTTCAGATCGAATCCGATGTTATTCTTATATGTGTGAAGTAGTTTTCCGCAATAAGACATGCACCAGCTTTCGAATTTCATTAACGGATCCCGAAGGGGGAGTGCTCTTTTCTCAATGCAATGCCATGAAAAATAGGCAACCGAAATTATTATCGGGATCGAAATTAGAAAATTAATCCACCACTGCCGAAGATCCGGAAAAACTGCAGACACTGCCTGTTGTATCGGAAATCCATACAAGAAAATGCCATATGAATAATCTCCGCTTGACACAATTGCGGACCGTGTCGGATTCCGCATCCCCAAATAGATAGTCACATAGGCGGCAGGAAGTGCGGAGAGGGCATTGAAGATCGGAAGATAAAGAAACCCAACCATGGCAATTGCGCATGCGAAGAAAATCGGGGCGCTATATGGAACTCGATCTCTGACCCGATAGAAATACGCACCGTACAGAAAAGATAAAACAAGCACAGGACCGCGAACAGTCCCTTCGTCAACCTGCGTTCGCGTATAGATGGTGATCATGACTAAGATTTGCATCACCAGGCAGCCGAACAAAATCAGTTTTTCTGATCTGTAGAAACCGATTATATAGAATAAGGATATCAATATGTAGCAATACAATTCGTAAGGAAGTGTCCATAATTGCGCGTTCACCTGCGTAGTTGGATTGTCAGTAAAGACGCCGGGGAGATAATACCGAACGACGCCTATCATGTTCAAAGTATAGGACCAAAAAACTGGGTCCGTAAAATACTTTTGCAGCGGGTAATACGTGAACAGCGCTCCAACGATCATCATTGCTATTGTCGATTCCACTGCCAGCGCAGGGAAGATGCGAATTAGCCGAAGTCCCAAGAACCCGACGATCGTTCGAGAGCGTTCTAGACTTCCGGAAACGAGGAATCCGCTCAGTGCGAAAAACATGGGAAGTATCATGGCCCATATTGGCCGCGACGGTCCCAAAATGAGCCATCTTTGAGCTTCTATTCCATAAGAAACTATCACAGTATGCCACAACACTATCATTGCGGCGAGACCAATTCGCATATAATCGAAGCCGGATGGCCGCCCTTTCGTCAGAAAGAGGCGTTCACTCAGAGTCATCGTTTCCGTCCCTCCCGGAAGCCGGGATTGATATCTTAATCCGGATCGTACCTCCGAATGGGAAATTTTAAAATTATAAAGAAGATTACGCTATTGAACGTATCACCATATCCGAATGGCTAACATGTGTGGGCTTCGAGAAGGCTTGATGCCCAAATTCCTCGACGGCCATCGATATTGCAGAGCGTACCGAGATCCACTGCCGTGCGCGCGCCTCGCTCGCTGCACGCGCTGGCTCGGTCGGAGGCCTATGGCTAACAATCGGCAATGCGCGCCTGAGCTGGAGTCGGCGGCACGTGGTCGGTGATACGACCGCTCACGCGTCAGTCGCCGGCAGATTGCTCACCTGCGTCGTGTCCCGCTGCGTACGAATCGACAACTTGGTGTTCCGGTCGTGCCGACTGACCCGCCCCGCGCACCGGCACCATTTAAGCAGGGTTTGGTCGGGCCGAGGCCGATGGAGGTCGGGACCCCGGTCCAGGCCGGCACCGTGGCGTGCGGGTGTTGCGCGCGCTCGACCTTCCAGCCCAGTGCCGCGTCCGACAGGTCGGGAAGCTCTCGTCGACCGGGTCGATCCCCATCTGCGCGGGCAGGGTTGGTCCGACCCAACGTATCCCCGTCGAGGGTGAAGTTCGTCGAGGGCGCCGCTCGCGCGAGCAGCAGGGGCTGTTGCCGTGGATCAGCGCCACGGCGCGGCCGCCGCCGATCCGGTCGGGGTGGCCTGGCCTCCGAGGAAGGGCTCGCCCGGGCCGGCAGGCCGCCAGGTCAGCCCAGGCATCGTCCGGTACTCCGCGCGTTCGTATAGAAGCGTAGAAGGCCTCCGATGATCGCATCAACGCGAAGCCCGTTCGCCGTCGGATGCGCGCGAAATGCCGTATCGCTCACATATTCCCTGCCCGTCATTCCGTTCACCGCCATGCGTATGCCGAGCGGTTGCCAATGTGTCAGAAGCGATGGCGATTCCCGGTGCGGATCCCGCTAGACCTCGAACCAGAAGCTGGCACCCTCGTCGCACATGCCCTCACGATGCATGTACTTGATCGGAGCGATAATGTCGGACGCAGGCTTATAGTAAAATATCATGGCGAGAATGTATTGCTCGTTCGAAAACAGCGTGTCGCAAATCTCAGGATACTTATATGGCAGAGGGATGTCGTGCACATGCACGATCACGCCCGGCCGGAGAAGCGGGTAGATTCGCAGGAAGAAATGCGTCGTGTCGCTGCCATGGAACAGGAGATGGCTGCCATCCAGCATCAGCCCATCGCCATCCTTCAGCGATTGAAAGTAGGACGGGTCAACATCGATAAGGCCGTTAGAAATCCACTTATCCGCAATGTCGCGGACGCTTGAGCGCGGATTGGGGTCGATGCACTCGATCTTGGTGTCGATCTTGTACTTGCCGATTGCGCGGCGAGCGAATTTCGTACTGTTGCCGCCTCCGACCTCGACATACCGGGCCGGCTTGCGTGTGGCGAGGACAGTCGTCAGGGCCAATGCGTCGCCGTAGCTGAAGTAGCCGTTCGGCAGGAACGGTGTCCGGCCGTCGAGGTCGCGGTCAGCGACGTCCGAGAAATCGGCGAATTGCTTCATGTCGTCGGCGAACGTTCTGAAGTGCCGGCTCTTGCGCTCCATGCGTTCGAGCAGCCAGGAATATGGCGTTCGATTCAACTCAGTTTTGACAACGTAGTCGCCGTCGAGAGGGCAGCTAGGCCCAGATTTCGATATCCGGGCATGAGCACTCGTCCATTGGTGTAATACGGCGCCAACGTATGGGCGCCCTGGAACATTTCGAGCGTTGGATGTGATATCTTATCAATAGTTTCGTTAGTCGGCACAGGCGTACCGGTTCAGACCCGCCGCCACCGCGTGGGGGGCGCTGAGAACGGAAGGTGGGGGGCGCGCGAGACAGGTACTCGGTTCGCAGAAACGGCGTACAAGCGCCGCTCAATCCGAGCCGCGCCAGGATCTGCGCGGCCGGCCCTCAATGGCCCGAGCGGCGGATCAGGCCCTTGAGGCGCTGGTCGGCGGTGTCGACGCGGTCGGCGATGCCGCGCCGGATGCATTTGCCGACGGAATCGCCGGCGTAGAACCCGACCGTCTGGTCCTGGTTGCGGCAGGACTGGACCGGCGGCCACGCCACCACCCCCGCCACGACCAGCAGCACGACCAGGCAGTCGACGACGAGCCAGCCCTTCCAGCCGAGCCGGAAGCCGCGCCGCCGCTCGGGCGCCCGGTTCCGGCGCGGGGTGCGGTGCGCGCCGTCCGGGCCGACCCGCGCCATGCGAGCGCGGAACTGGGCCTCCTCGAGGGCGTCGGAGGCGCGGCCGGACGAGGCCGGGAGGAGCGGGCGGGTGGACATGGCGGCCTCGCGGAGGTCAGTTCGGAGCGGATCGGATCGGCGGAGCGCGGCAGGGCATTGAGCGGGCGCTCAGTCGATGAGCCGCTTCAGGAGCGCGAGGTTGTCCTGGATCGACAGGACGTTGCCGAGCATCTCGGTGCGGGCGCAGGCCCCGGCCCCGACGAGCCCGAGCCAGCCCGCTGCCGGGCGGGCGCTGCAATCCGCGAAGCTGCCGTACAGGAACAGCCCGGCCGGCACCGCGAGGAGGGCGAGCTTCGTCGGCGAGAAGAACCGCCCGAAGACGCTACTGCGCGGGCGCCGCGCGTCGCGGTCGTCGTCCCAGTCCCGGTCGTCCGGCTCCCAGCCGTAGCGGTCCGCCTGATACGCCGCCGCGTCGATGTCCCGGTCCCGGCGATACATGGCGTTCCGTGCTCGGTCTGATCAGTCGGACCGAAGGTACCACGCTTTCGTGAAGCTCAACCTAAGAGCAATGTTTAAGTTCTTCTGAACCGGTCTCGCCCGGCTCATGCGGCGAGCGCCCGCCTCACCGTGGCGCGCAGATCCGCCAGGGAGAAGGGCTTGGTCAGCACGTCGGTGACGATGGCGTCGAGCCCGCGCGCGCGCTCGCGCTGATCGGCGAAGCCGGTCATCAGCAGGATGGTCAGGTCGGGGAAGTCGCGCTTGGCGGCGAGGGCCAGCGCGATGCCGTCCATGAGCGGCATGCGGATGTCGGTGAGCATCAGGTCGAAGCCGCCGTCGGCCTCGTTGAGGCGGTCGAGCCCGTCGCTGCCGTCGTTGGCCGTGACGACCGCGTGCCCGTCGATCTCGAGCCCCCGCTTCAGGAAGCCCCGGACGGTCTCTTCGTCATCCACCAGGAGGATGCGCGCCATGTGGTCCCGTAACCGTCCCCGAAATCCGCGCGCGCCGCGTCGCGACGCCGCGCACGCTCAAATGTCGACAGACGCAGACGAATTCTCCGACTGTCAAGTCGTCGCAGGCTGAATTGTCCCGCGGGTCGCGGCGCGCGGCGAAAATGCCGCGCCGCGGGCACGGTCAGGCGTCGAACAGGTCCGGGGCGCCGTCCCCGTAATCGACCACGCCCACGAAGGGCAACTGGCGGAAGGCGTGGGCGGCGTCCATCCCGTAGCCGACGACGAACACGTCGGGGCAGGTGAAACCGACGAAATCCGCGTCGATCGTCACGGCGCGCTTGCCGGGCTTCTCCAGCAGCACCGCGGTGAGGACGCGCCGGGCGCCGCGGGCCATCAGCAGGTCCTTGGCGAAGACGACGGTCCGGCCGGATTCCAGGATGTCGTCCACGAGCAGCACGTCCCGCCCGCGCACCTCGCTCTGCACGTCGCGCAGGATCTCGACCTGCCCGCTGGAGACCGTCCCGGTGCGGTAGCTCGACAGGTGCACGAACTCGACCTGCGGGGCGAGGCCTACCCGGTGCAGCGACCGGAGCAGGTCGGCCGCGAACATGAAGCTGCCCTTGAGCACCGCCACGACGAGGAGGTTCTCGGGCCGCGCGGCGAGGATCTCGCGGGCGAGCTCGTCGTTGCGCTTGGCGATGGCCGCCTCGTCGAACAGGGTGCGGACGCGCCGTTCAGGGATGCTCATCTCTCGTGTCCCGAAGCCCGTTGGCGCGGCGGCGCCCGCCGCCACGCTCGGGAACGGTCTTAGCGTCCCGGGCGCGCGCGGGGAACTCCGGATCCGCCAGATGGTCCGGCGCCGTCGACGCGGGTCAGCCTTCGGCCGCCTGCCGGAACGGTCGGAGCAAGCGGGTGAGCCCGCGCCGGCGCGCCGGCCGGGCCGGTCGCCGCGCCGCGGCCAGGTCCGGCCCCGCATAGGTCCCGTCGGCGTCGTCCCCGTCGACCGCGTCGTCGTCCGGGTCGTCCGGTTCGACGTGCCGGACCTGCTCGAGGACGTCCGTCACGATGCGCGGGATGGGCCGCGCGTGCTCTTCCAGGAGCAGCGAGGCTGTCCAGAGGCGACTCGCGTTCGCGAGGGGCAGCTTCCCCTGTGTCAGGCGCTCCATCAGCATCCGGTCGGCGAGCGAGGCCGCGAGGTCGCTCACGATCTCGAGCTGATCCTGCTGTGTCGTGCTCTTCATGGCAGTCTTCACGCTAACGAAAATAGTCTTCTCCCAAACGGGACGGTATGCGAGCAAATTTGGCGATTCTATAACGTGCGTGAGCATTGGAGCGGCCGCCTGTGTACAGGCCGGCTCCGGCGCGAGGACCGGTCCCGTCGACTCCGATCGGGTCGGGGTTCGGGCCGGCCCTGATCCGGCGCGGCGCCATCTGCGCACAAGCAAAAGGGGCTGGCGATCCGCCAACCCCTCGCGCTGTCGAGCTGAATGGATGGTACCACCGCCCCGGCTCGAACGGGGGACCCCCAGATCCACAATCTGGTGCTCTAACCAACTGAGCTACGGCGGCACTGGCGCGGGGTGTATCGTGGGCCGCGGCAGTTTTCAAGGCGATGCGTGCACGGGATTTGGACTTCGTGGACAGCGCCGTCCGAGCCCCCCGCGCCGGGGCCGGCTGCGCTCCCGCAGCACCGCCCGTTTGCAACGGGCTCGGCCCCGGCTGTAACTGCGGCGGCGGGGCCGACGCGTCGGCCCCGCCGATCGGGCGGACCGGAGGCGAGGGGGCGGACCGTGAGCGCGCGACAGCCATCGGGCGCCGCCGGCGGGGGCAGGGCGCCCGGCGACGGATCGGCCGACGTCCCGGCCCGGCGGCCCGTCAGGCCGGCGCGGAGGCCCCGTCGGCGCTGGACCGGGATCGGGCTCGTCCAGGCCCCCGGGCGGCTCCGCAGCCTCGTCCGACGGAGCGAGGGCGGCCTCGTCGCCCTCGCGACCCTGGTGGGCTGCGTCGCCGGCGTGGCGGTGTCCGCCATGACCTGGATCACCCAGACCCTGCGCGAGCATCTCTACCAGTTGCCCGCGGGCGCGCGCCTCAGCGCCGTCGACGCCGTGCCGCCGGCGCTCCTGCTCGTGGGCCCGTGCCTCGGCGGCGCCGTCCTCGGCCTGCTGATCGTCGCCGCCAACTACGTCCGCGGCCCGCGCAAGCGCCCGGCCATCGACCCGATCGAGGCCAACGCCCTGCACGGCGGCCGCATGTCCCTGCGCGACAGCCTCTACCTCGCGCTCCAGAACGTCATCTCGAACGGGTCCGGCGCCTCGGTGGGTCTGGAAGCCGGCTACACACAGATCGCCTCAGGCCTCGCCTCGCGCCTGGGCATCGCCTTCGAAGTGCGGCGCAGCGACCTGCGCACCCTGGTCGGCTGCGGCGCGGCCGGGGCGATCGCGGCCGGCTTCGGGGCGCCGCTCGCCGGCGCGTTCTACGCCTTCGAGCTGATCATCGGCACCTACTCGATCGCCACGCTGACGCCCGTGGTCGTCGCGGCGCTGTGCGGCAATTTGATCTCGCGCGCCCTGATCGAGGCGCAGCCGCTCGTCGATCTCGGCGACATGCAGGCGGTCACGACCTCGCACGTCACCAGCCTCGAGATCCTGCCGAGCCTCGCCCTCGGGCTGTTCTGCGCGGGCCTCGGGATCCTGATCATGCGCGGGGTCACGCTGGTCGAGCGCCTCGTCCAGGCCTCCGGCGTGCCGCGGGTGGCGGCGCCCGCCTTCGGGGGGCTGTGCGTCGGCGCGCTGGCGCTGCTCGCGACGCCGCAGGTGCTCTCGGGCGGCCACGGCGCCCTGCACATGCACTTCGCCGCCGAGGGGCAGGGGCACGGCATCGCGGTCCTGGCCGGGCTGTTCGCCGCCAAGGCCACGGCCTCGGCGATCTCGATCGGCTCGGGCTTCCGCGGCGGCCTGTTCTTCGCGTCGCTGTTCCTCGGGGCCATCGCCGGCAAGCTGTTCGCCGCCCTCGCCCCCGTGCTGGTGCCGCCGCTGGCGGATTTCGGCCTGACGCCGCTCGCCTACGCGGTCATCGGCATGAGCGCCCTGGCGGTGGCGGTCATCGGCGGCCCGCTCACCATGACGTTCCTGGCCCTGGAGGTCACCGGCAGCCTGCCGATCACCGGCGTCGTGCTGGCGGCGGTGATCGCGTCCTCGCTCACCGTGCGCAAGACCTTCGGCTACTCCTTCGCCACGTGGCGCTTCCACCTGCGCGGCGAGAGTATCCGCAGCCCCCACGACGTTGGCTGGATCCGCTCGCTCACGGTCGGCCGGCTGATGCGCCGCAATCCCGGCACCGTGGCCCTGGACACGCCGCTGCCCACCTTCCTGCGCGCCCATCCCCTCGGCTCGCCCTCCCGGGTGATCGCCGTGGACGGGGCGGGGCGCTACGCCGGCATCCTGAACGTGCCCGAGACGCACGCGGCCGCCCGGGATTCCGGCGCCGACGCGCAGCCGGTCCTCGCCGACCTGCTCCTGCACGCGGACGATTTCCTGACGCCGGGGATGAACGCCAAGGACGCCGCGGCCGCCTTCGACCGGACCGAGAGCGAGGCGCTCGCGGTCGTCGAGAGCGCCGAGAGCCGGAAGGTTCTGGGACTGCTCACCGAGAGCCACACCCTCAAGCGCTACAGCGAGGAGCTCGACCGCCAGCGCCGGGCGATGGCGGGCGAAACCGACTGATTGTCAGGTCGGGGTGTTGACCCGATCCCGGCGCGGACCAATCACCTGATGCCGACGACCCGGGCCCCGCAGAGGCCCGCCCCTCGGAACGCTTGGAGGATTCATGGCCGCCCCAGAGAACAGCCAGCAGCGTCGCTACCGCATCGCGGTGATCCCCGGCGACGGCATCGGCAAGGAGGTGGTGCCGGAGGGCGTGCGCGTGCTGGAGCAGGCGGCCAAGCGGCACGGCTTCGGCCTCCAACTCGACTGGTTCGATTTCGCCAGCTGCGACTATTACGAGCAGCACGGCCGGATGATGCCGGAGGACTGGAAGGCGCGGATCGAGACCCACGACGCGATCTATTTCGGTGCCGTCGGCATGCCCGAGCGCGTGCCCGACCACATCTCGCTCTGGGGCTCGCTGATCCTGTTCCGGCGGGAATTCGACCAGTACGCGAACCTGCGCCCGGTGCGGCTGATGCCGGGGGTGAAGTGCCCGCTCGCCGACCGCAAGCCCGGCGACATCGACTTCTGGGTGGTCCGGGAGAACACCGAGGGCGAGTACTCGAACGCGGGCGGCCGGATGTTCGCCGGCACCGACCGGGAGTTCGCCCTGCAGGAGACGATCATGACCCGGCACGGGACGGACCGGATTCTCCGGTTCGCCTTCGAGCTGGCCCAGAAGCGCCCGAAGAAGCACCTGACCTCGGCCACGAAGTCGAACGGCATCTCGATCACCATGCCGTACTGGGACGAGCGGGTGAAGGCGGTGGCCGAGGCCTACCCGGACGTCCGGTGGGACCAGTACCACATCGACATCCTGACCGCGCATTTCGTCCTGAACCCGGACCGGTTCGACGTGGTGGTGGCCTCCAACCTGTTCGGCGACATCCTGTCGGATCTCGGGCCCGCCTGCACGGGCACGATCGGCATCGCGCCCTCCGGCAACATCAACCCGGAGCGGGTGCACCCGTCGGTGTTCGAGCCGGTTCACGGCTCGGCGCCGGACATCGCCGGCCAGGGGATCGCCAACCCGATCGGCCAGATCTGGTCGGGGGCGATGATGCTGGAGCATCTCGGCGAGCACGCGGCGGCGGCCGAGATCGTCGGCGGGATCGAGCGGGTGCTGTCCGAGCGGACGCTGCGCACCCGCGACCTCGGCGGGAATGCCGACACGCTGACCTGCGGCAAGGCGGTGGAGCAGGCGCTGGGGTAGGGCAATCACCCCGAGCCTCCCTTCCACGCCCTCATGTGCGGTGCCCGCGTCAGCGGGCCTCGAAGGAGCCCTCCAGGGATCGTGAGACCGCTGGAAGGCTCCTTCGAGGACTACGCTGCGCTCCGCCCTTCAGGATGAGGTGGGATTCCGTTTCCGTCTCAAGGCTGTGGTTGAGATGCCCTCTCCGTCATCACGAGCGGAGGTCCGAATACATCGACAGCGAACGGAATGAGCGCGGGAGACCGCGCTCTCCGTGGCGTCAGCGGGGGCGGCGGCGCACGCTCACGACGTTGCTCGCCGGCTCGGCCTTGGCGGTCTCTGCCGGCAGTGTGTCGAGGGCGGTCTTGACGATGGTCGTGGCGTCGAGGCCCGCCTCGGCGTACATCTTCTCCGGGCTGTCGTGGTCCTGGTAGGCGTCCGGCAGCGTCATCGTCCGCACCCGCACTCCGCCCGCGTCCAGCGCGCCCCGCTCCGCCAGCAGGTGCAGCACCATCGCGCCGAACCCGCCCCGCGAGCCCTCCTCGATCGTGATCAGAACCTCGTGGTCGCGCGCCAGATCCAGGATCAGCGCCTCGTCCAGCGGCTTGGCGAACCGCGCGTCCGCCACCGTCACCGCCACGCCCTGCTCGGCCAGCGTGTCGGCC
>NZ_LMPY01000050.1:0-12203 GCF_001424445.1 Methylobacterium sp. Leaf361
CGACGACATCCTCCGGCTTGTGCCGCTTCGTTCCCATCTGTCCGTCCTCGTCCTGGCCCGAAAGCCATACCTCAGGGCGGACCACTTCACTGGGGGCGGATCAATGCGCCCGACTGGCGGAACGCTCTGATCAAGGCTCGCGAGGCGGCACGGTGTGGGGCCAAGACACGGTCGGGCTGCCCGTGCCAGGGTCCGGCCATGCCAAACGGTCGTTGCCGGATGCATGGCGGCGGCAGCCGAGGACCGACGACGGCGGAAGGGCTTGCCCGGTCCAAGAACTCGACCCGGACGCACGGGCGGCGATCGGCTGAGAGCATTGCTCTGCGCCGCCAGATCCGAGCGGCCTTCGTCCAGTTGCGCGACATGGTGAGGGCCACGAACGCGGAGTTGCGGGAGACGGAGGCCCTGCACCGGGCGATGCTGCGACGGCTCGGGCGGTAGTTTCGGCACCAGTACGCGCACGCGCGCGAGGGCGAGCATCATGACGGACAAAGCGCCGAAGAAGGTCGACCCCGCCTACCCGTCGGGCGGTGGTGCCCTTGGGGTTGGTCATGACGCGGCGATCGGCACGCTCGGCGCGGCGGCGAGCTTCGTGATGCCGCTCACCGGCCCAGTCGTCCAGGCGCTTCTCAAGAAATGCGTTCAGGCCCCTCTGGAGGTGCGTCGGGCAGCCTGGTTCAACATGGTCGGCGAGGGGCTGCGGGAACTGCAGGATCGCTTCGAAGGCTTCGATCCGGACCGCCTCGCCGAGAACGAGGAGTTTGTGAGCGTGGTCGCTGCGATGACGCGGATCGCGATGGCGACGCACCGGGCCGAGAAGCTGGAGGCGCTGCGGAACATCGTGCTCAACGCTGCCATCGGCCTGACGGTGGACGATGTCTCACAAGGTACGTTCATAGCGCTCGTCGATCGGTTCTCCGTGCTGCACCTACGGGTAATGCAGGTGCTTGACGATCCCTCGGCGGCACCAGAATTCAAAGCGATCGGAGGCGCGACAATGCCGGTGGTCGAGGCATTGGTCAGATCCTTCGAGGACAAAGCAGATCGTGGCGTCATCGGCACAGTGATGAACGATCTGAACGCTGCCCTGCTTCTGCAAAACATAGAGTCCTCTGCGCTCAGCCCGGATCCGATGACAGCGCGGTGTCTGACGCCTTTAGGAAACCGCTTCGTCCGGTTCATCTCCTCGCCGATCCAGTAGCGCCAGCGCTCGCAGCCCATCGGCCAAACCCTGCAGCGCAGCGGCTGCGGCCTGCTGGCGGACAGCCCTGGCATCCTCCCGAACCTCGATGGTCACGGCCGCGGTGAGCGCCATCTGGCGGGCCGTCTCGATGCCGGCGGCGAAAGCGGCTTGCTCGCGCGGGGTCATGCTGCGTCTCTCCCAATCCCGCGCCACGCCGTCTCAAGGGCGCGCGCCCGCCAGTTCGTGTGCGTCGGGTCCATCTCGGCGACCTCGACGGAGAGCGCGACGAAATCCTCGTCAGGGTTGGCCGCGTGAAGCGCATGGCCGAGACGGCGCAGCGTGGCCCGGCAGGCGGTTCCGACCGGATCTGCTGCGGTGGCCGCTAGGTCGAGTTCGTCAGTGACGGTCGGCTGATCTGCGCTCTTGAGCGGGCGGTCACGGAACGCAGCGAGCTTGAGAGCGAAGCGCTGGCGATCGGCCTTCACGATGACGCGCAGCAAGGCATCGGCGGCCGCCAGGATAGGTGCGGAAGGTGGGTTCATGACAACCCCTCCATGGCGGCCATCTCCTCGTCGGTCGCGGCGACGGCCGAGCACCAGGCCATGTGAACCGGGATCGGCATGGCGTAGGCGGGGATCCGATACTTCCCAAGAGCATCACGCTGGGTCTCGCTGCCGATGTCCACGATCAGCCCGGCCTCGAGCAGATTGCGCAGCGTCTTCTGTGCGCAGGCCGGGTGCTCGCCGCAGCCGATGCGGTCGAGGGCACGGTGCTCGGCCGACGTGCGGCCCGGATGGGGAGGGCGAGTAGCAGCGGACATCAACAGGCCTCCGGCTGGGCGGCAATCTCGGTCTCGGTCAGCTCCGCGGTGCGCAGCACGGCCGGCCCCACGAAGTCGGCGACAGCGCGGCCCTTCTCGTCGTCCGGCAGGGTGGCGACAATCTCCAGGCCGACGGCGGACCCGAGCAGCAGGACATGCAGCCAGCCGACGGCATCCTCACGGCGAGCCAGGGTGACAGTCAGCGAGCCGGTGCGCCCGTACACGGCGACCTCCAGATAATGCGCCGTCGAGGCTTCGGCCTTCGCACGGCTCGGCAGGGTGATGACGTTCGACATGGTGGCTCCTCTCAAGCTGCGTAGTCAGGGGTGGAGCAGGCGCCCGCGCAGCGGGCCGGCCGGGGCAGGCACGTCGCCAGCAACGGCACCTTGTCCCGGCGGCTGATGCGCGTGGCGATGCGCTGGGCGTCGGCCCGCGACGGCATGCGGCTCCGGCTGATGATGTCGCCGGCCTCTAGCCGCTCGACGCACCAGCCGTCGGCCACGGAGGCGGCACGGACACCGGAGGAGCCTTGTCGGGCGCGTTGTTGGGGGAATGGCAGGACGGTTCCCATGAGTCGGCTCTCAGGCGGCGGAACGGGACAGGCTGGCGTAGCTCGCCAACACATGCCGGCGATCGTTCGAGGGCAGGCGGTCGAGCGCTGCTAGGGCGGGCTCAAGGGCGGCCGGGTCCCTCTCGGCTTCGGTAAGCCAGTGACAAAACTCAGCGCCGCGCGGCCCGCAATGCACGCGAGCCAGCGCCCGCATGGCGCGGAGCCGGGCTCGCTGCTCGGCCGCGTCGAGGCCATTGGTCCATGGCCCGAACTGATCGCAGGGGCGGATCACTCGGCGGCCTCCAGGGCAACCACGCGCAGATGGGGGCGGCGACGCAGGGGCGGCGGCGGGATCCAGCGCACGATCTCAGGAATGACGGGGACATGCGGCTTGGGCGAAGGCGCAGGCTCGTCGACCACGAGGCGGTAGGCGGCGGCCAGATCGGGGGCGAGGTCCGCGCAGCGCGGCCAGCGGGGCGCGGCAGCAGTCGCAGGCTGCGGGGCGGCTTCCTTGGCGGGCGCGGGATCCTCGATCTTGACCCACTCGATCGCGCCGAGGCGGTCAGACAGCCAGGATTTCAGGTCTGCGGGGGCGTTCGGCAGCAGGACGGCGGACGCCTGGGGGAACCGCCCAAGGCGCTTGTAGGTGGCGCGTCTGACGCTGGGGGTAACGTCTATAGATATATCCCTTATAGATGTTACCCCCAACGTCGGAAGGGACATCTCGCGCGCCCGGTCCCGCGTCGGCGCGGCTTCGGGGAAACAGGCCATGATGTCGGCCGCGCTCTCCAACAGGACACCTTCGACCGCCATCTCGGCCCACGCCCCCGGCTTAGCGTCGTCCCATGCCGGCGTCGCATCCACGCTGATGGGCATCGGCACGTCATTGATGATGTCGAGGAAGGCCGGCGCGTCGGGGCCGCGGCGCAGGGCGCGCAGGCGACCGATGGCCTGGATCAGTCCGGCTTCGGTGATCTGCCAGCGCAGGGCTTCGACCATGCTGTCGGGGTGCTCGCCCCGCTCGACGCGCACGCCCTGACCGGAGGCAAGGCGCACGGCACCCGCAACCCGCGGATACCAGCGACCGCCGCCCTTAGGGTTCGGCGGGATCTCGTGCGGCACAGTGCCGGTGATGATGCCGGCCAACGGCTCGGTGATGCCGGGGCCTGGCTGCAGGCGGCCGACACAGATCAGGCCGGCGGCTGTCGACCAACGGTCGATCCCGGCGACGGCGCCGAAGTGCGCGGTCTCGACGTTCTCGGGCAAGCCCGCATCGGTCAGTACCTCTACCAGCCGCATGGGGCCGATGACGACGACGACGCGTGGCCACACCAGCGCGGCACGCAGGCGGATGAGGCGCAAGAGGTCGGTGATGACCCGCTTCGGCGAGGCCGCGGCCTCCGGGTCCGCCTCCTCGTCCGACCCGATGATGCCGAGCTTGCGCGCTGTGACCGGCGCCGCGAGGATCTGACGGACCTTCACGTGGGGGCTCCATCGGGCGGTGATGTCGGCTTTCACCTCGACACGGTGCCCGACCACGGGCTCGAGCAGCGAGGCATCGGGAAGGGTGGCGTCGAGGAGCAGGGCAGGGGCAGCCCAACTGGCTCGCACCGTGTCGAGCGACCGGCGCTCAACCACGCGGCTTTCGGCGTCCTCGTCGTACCGGATGGATAGGCGGCCGGACTCCTCGGCGTGGCCGGCGAGGAAGGCGCGCAGCTCGCTCCAGATGCCGGCGAGGCCCTTGGCGTCCTGGTTGTGCTGGCCTACGGCGCCGGCGCACGCCTTGCGGGCCTTGGCGTCCATGCCGGGGTTGATGCCCGGATCCCGCAGGCGGCCCCATTCCATCTTGTAGGCTTCGGCCGCCGCAGTGGCGGTGAGGCCATGCCGGATCAGGATTTCACGCTGCAACGGGCCGTCGTCTTGATGGTCACGCAGCGCGCGCAGCAGGTTCGCCCGGGCAAATTCCAGATCGTTGGCGGCGTTGGTGAACAGCGGTGCCTTCTCGTTCGGCTCGACAGGCGCGCGCTCGATCGCGTCGAGGGACATGCGAGCCGGCTTGTCGGGGAGGGCGCCCATGGTCACGCCTTCGTCGATCACCAGCGCGTCCGGAGCCGGGATTGCGCCGGGACGACCCTGGAACAGCAGGGCATGCGGCACGAGCCAGACCGCCGCCTTGGCCTGGCGCTGGCGCTCCATCCCGCAGCGGTGGTGGAACTGGCAGTAGAGTTTCTGCCCGTCCGCCTTGCGCTCGCACACCGTCGAGGGGATCGGCCGCACCGCATCGCGCGCGTCCTGCATCGCCGGGATGTCGAGGCACATCATCACGTCCGGCGCGTCCGGATCCGGGGACGTGTATCCGCGATAGACGCGGGCCTCGACGCCTTCGGCAGCGAACCGCTCGGCCAGCTCGGCGAGCAGGCTATGCATGGGGGCGGCGTAGACGATGCTGGCGCCGTCCTTGGCGGCTTGGGCAGCGCCCTCGATGGCGAGTGCGGTTTTGCCGACCGCGGTTTCGACGCGGGCGGCCCACGATGTCGGAGCGGGTTTGCCCGGCTCATCCTGGCCGCGCTCTTTCGCTTCCTCGGCCTCAACCTTCCACTGCGCCATCTCGGCTTTCCAGGCCGGCACGTGCTCGCCGAAGAACCCGGTCACAACGGCAGCGGTCGCGGTCTCGGCCTCGGCGACGGAGACGCGGGTGTCGGGGTAGGTCGGGGCGATGGTCTCGCCGCTGTCCTGCGGCACCGGGTCGAGGCTGACGAAGCCCCGGCGCACGCGGTCTAGAAGCGCGGCGGCTTTGACCCGCGCCATCTCCGGCGACCAGCGGCCATCGTCCAGCACGGTCGAGGCGACGAAGGCAGCCCATGCGCGTGCCGCGAGCGAAGCGGTGGTGATCTCCTCGCCGTCGCCCTTCATGTCGAGCGCCGTCGAGTAGACCGTGCGCGTCAGGTGGTACTCACGGCCATCGGTCACTCGGCCATCGGCGCCGCGGATGATCTGATGCCCGCCCCCGCCACCGCGACCCTTTCGGCCTCCGGTGCCATTGAGCTCAACCACGCGGCGCACGCGCGCCACGAACTCGTCAATCTGGGCCTGCGTGACTTCGGGCGCTTCGTCCGGTCCGGCCGTGAGGGGGCTTTCCGCTCCGATCCAGGCGTAGGGTTTGAGGGTCTTGTGATGCGTGCCGTAGGCGACGAATTGCGTTCCCTGGCACAGCACGTCGAGGCCATCGTTGGAGCCGTCGGCGGCTTTCAGGTGGACGCTCGGCATCGCCTCGGCGGCCCGGTAGATCAGCGCGACCTTCGGGGCCTGCCCCTGGCGGATGAACGGCGTTTCGCCGAGCACATCGAGGGCAATCGCGGTCACGGTCTCGGCCAAGGCGGCATCGGTCGCGAAATCCGCGTCGATGGCGACGACGTTCCCGCAGGCAATGCCGGTCCCCGGCCATTTGCGCTCGTTCCGCTCCCAGGCTTTCAGATCCTCGGCGGTGGTCTCGGGGCCTTCGTACATGGCCCGCCGCTGCCATCCCGTGATGCCCGGGGCCTTGCCGCGAGAGGAGTGGCCGCCGTCGTGCGAGTGGATCGGAAGCGCACCCGTCCACCCCATCCGCGCGAGCTGCGCGCGGACTTGCGTCGGGGTCAGTCCAGCAACGCCGGAAGTTGGAGGAGGGGAGACCACGAGGGCCGGCCAGTAGCCAGTAGCCTCGCTCTAAGCCCTTATTTCGGCAGCCTTCTTCGAAGCCACCAGCGCTTTACAAAGCCGCAATCCGTTCTGGTTCCATTCACGGAAATTCGGCAGGGCGCTGAAAATCGCAAGTCCCTGATTGCGCAGGAAGAATTCGATTTCGGCTGCAATGTGCGATTTCGGCCCGGACGGCCTGTCCGGCGGGACCTCGCCCGACCGTCTCGATGCCCTGGTCTGGGCGCTCACGCACCTGATGCTGGAGCCCCGGGCCGAGCCCCGGATCCGGCGGTTGTGACAGCGGTCGCCGGAAACAATTCGGCGCGCTTCGGGTGAAGCGCGCCGGAGTCGGTTCGTGGTCTCTGGAACGAACTGCATGCTGTATACACAATGTCGTGCGCCAAATCTGTAGCGATCAGGCCACGGCACGCGGTCCTGAGCTGGGAATCCCCACCGTAATTCTCCGTATTGCGCGGCGACGGCGGGCGGATTGAGCGGCGCATCTGTCGGGTTGATCCCCGCCGTCCTTCCCGGGCGCCGCGGCCCGGCTCCGATTCCCGAACCGTCGTCACTGCCCGACCCCGGCACATCGGCATGCCGGGTTCTTGGGCGTGCCGGGTTCCTGGGCGTGCCGGGCTCCTGGACGCCCGAGCGGTCGCTCAATCGCCGCCGCCACCGCCATCACCGCCGCCGCCGCCGCCGTCGCCGCAGCTGCCGCCGTCGCTGCCGTGGCAGCCGCCATCGCCGAAGATCGCGCCGCCGTCGCCGCCGGAGCCCGAATCGTAGCTGAGGGAGCCGGAGCGGCGGGGCCCCCGGGAGCGCGTCGCGGAGGGCATGAGGCAGCGGAGGAAGGGGACGAGCGCGATGACGAAGATCGCGAGTTCGAGGGCCTGCTTCCTGTCCATCGGAACCTCCATCGGTTCGTCGGTCCGGACAGTCTAGCACAGGTCGGCGCCGGGCCGGTCACGGCGGCGTGGTCAGGCTCCGAAGGGCGGCCCGGACGTCGGCGAGGGTGCCGACCAGGGCGTAGCAGGCGAAATCGTGCGCGCCGGCGGCGGCGTTCGCCAGCCGGAAGCGGCAGCTCAGGCGGTTCGCCCCGGCCTCGGGCGCGACCGCGAAGCCGGGCCGCGGCGCGTCGGGCTCCTGCTCCGGCGGACCCGGGGCCCAGACCGCGAGGGCGTGCGAGCCCTCCGGCGTCGCCAGGATCACCGGGTCCGGCCGCTCCCCCGCTCCGGGGCCGAGGGGCGCGACCCCGCCGGTCGACGGGTCGAAGCGCCAGGCCGCGGAGAACTCCGCCGGCACCGCGGCGGCGAGGGGTTCGAGACGTAGCGCCGCCGCGGGCTCGGTCAGGACGAAGCTCGCCTGCACCTCCACGGCGTTGCCGAGGCCCGGCAGGCCGAGGGCGACCCGCTTGCGCAGGAGCGGGGCCGGGGCCGGGATCGCGGGGCTCGCGGAGGCGGTCGGGCAGTCCGCGGGCGGCTCGTCGGCCGGGTCAACGGGGCCGTCCCAGGCCATGCGGGTCTCGGTCTCGGCCCAGCTCCGGCCGGCGCGCAGGGCGCGGAGCCGGCGGGCCGCGGGCGCGCCGGACCCGTCCTGCGGGGTGCCGGCCTCGCTCGCCCGGCGGCAGGCGGCGCCGGAGCCGATCTCC
This sequence comes from Methylobacterium sp. Leaf361, assembly GCF_001424445.1. NCBI lineage: Bacteria > Pseudomonadati > Pseudomonadota > Alphaproteobacteria > Hyphomicrobiales > Methylobacteriaceae > Methylobacterium > Methylobacterium sp. Leaf361. The sequence goes on from NZ_LMPY01000050.1 coordinate 7,880, forward strand.
GCCCGCGCCTGCAGGGCGTCGCCGGGCTCGGTGTCGGCGAGGAAGGTGACGCCGTCCCAGGTCAGCGTGTCCACCGCCCCGGCGACCCGCCGGGACAGGCGCAGGCTGATCTCGGACCGGCCGAAGGGGCGCGCCAGGATCAGGGTCCCGTCGGGCTCCGGCCACAGGGGCGCGGGTGCGGGCGCATCCGCGGCCCGGGCCGGCGCGGCCGGGGGCGCGGCCAGGGGCCCGGCCAGAGGCCCGACGACGAGCGCTGGGACCAGAGCCGCGACCCGCGCCGCGACGCGGGTCCCCGCCCGGACCCGTCCCCGGACCCGTCCCCGGAATCGCGCCTGGGGCCGCGCCTGGGGCCGTGTGGGGATCCGGGGCTGCATCGCGTGACCATAGCTCAGGAACGGACCGGCATGTCGACCCTCCTCGAACGCCTGGCGCGGGTCGCGCGCCGCGCCGCCGGCGGCCCGGCCCTCGCCACCAAGGCCGCCGCGGCCCCGGCCTTCGCCCTCTACGCCGAGGGACGGGCCAGCTGGACGCCCCGCGATCCGGCGGCGCTCGCCCGGGCCGGCTACCAGGCCAACCCGGTCGTCCACCGGGCGGTGCGGCTCGTCGCCGAGAGCGCCGCCGGCCTGCCGCTGATCGCCACCGGCCCCGGCGCCGAGCGCGCGGGCGACCTGCTCGCCCTGCTGGCGCGGCCGAACCCCCGGGAGAGCGGGCCGCACCTCCTGGAGACGCTCTACGCCGACCTCCTCCTCACCGGCACGGCCTACCTGGAGGCGGTGAGCCTCGACGGGCGGGTCGCCGCGCTCCAGGTCCTGCGTCCCGGACGGATGCGGGTGCTGCCGGGCCCGGACGGCTGGCCGGCGGCCTATCTCTACACGGCGGGCGGGCGCAGCCGCCGGTTCGACCTGCCCGAGCCGGGGATCGCCGTGGCGCCGATCCTGGCGCTGACGCTGTTCCACCCGGAGGACGAGACCGGCGGGCTCGCCCCGATCGCGGCCGCCGCCGCCGCCCTCGACATCCACAACGCCGCGAGCGCCTGGAACAAGGCGCTGCTCGATAACGCCGCCCGGCCGTCCGGCGCCCTGGTCTTCGCCGGGGCGACGCTGTCCGAGCCGCAATTCGACCGGCTGAAGGCGGAGCTGGAGGCGAACTACCAGGGCGCCGCCAATGCCGGCCGGCCGCTGCTGCTGGAGGGCGGCCTCGACTGGAAGCCGCTCGCGCTCTCGCCGCGCGACATGGATTTCGTGGCGGCCAAGGACGCGGCCGCCCGGGAGATCGCCCTGGCCTTCGGCGTGCCGCCGCTGCTGCTCGGCCTCCCCGGCGACAACACCCACGCCAACTACGCCGAGGCCAACCGCGCCCTCTACCGCCAGACCCTGATCCCCCTCGCGGCCCGCACCGCCCGGGCGCTGGCCGGCTGGCTGGAACCCGCCTTCGGGGCGATCGACCTGGAGCCCGACCTCGACCGGATCGAGGCGCTGGCCGGCGAGCGGGAATCCCTGTGGCGCCGGGTCCAGGCCGCGGACTTCCTGTCGGTGGCGGAGAAGCGGGAGGCCGTGGGCTACCCGCCCGCGATGCCGGGGGCGCCGGGCACACCCTGAGGCGCGGGGCGCGCCCTCACTGTCCCATCCGAGGATCCTCCATGGACGGCCACTTCTCCGGCTATGCCAGCCTGTTCGGCGTGCCCGATCTCGGCCGCGACGTGGTGGTGCCGGGCGCCTTCGCGGCGAGCCTCGCCCGCCGCGGGGCCGCGGGCGTGCGGCTCCTGTTCCAGCACGATCCGGCCGAGCCGATCGGCCGCTGGCTCGCCCTGCGCGAGGATGGCCGCGGCCTGTTCGCGGAGGGCGCGCTCAACCTCGCAGTGCAGCGCGCCCGCGAGGTCGACGCCCTGATGCGCGGCGGCGGCCTCGACGGGCTCTCGATCGGCTTCCGCACGCTGCGCGCCCGGAAGGGCACCGGCGGCGAGCGCCGGCTCCAGCAGGTCGACCTCTGGGAGATCTCGCTCGTGACCTTCCCGCTGCAGCCGGGGGCCAGGGCGAGGCCCGCGTCGATCCCGGCTCCGGACCCGGAGGCCGACGCGATCCGCGGCCTCGCCGGCCTGATCGCGCCGCCGGGCGCCCTCGGACCCGCCGCGAGACCCGCCGCGAGACCCGCCGCTTGGCCGCTGCCGGCCGCGCGGTCCTGACTTCCACCCCCGACGAGGCCCATCATGGACGCCCAGACCCCGATCGCCGATCCCGCCCTCGCGCCGCCGCGCGGCCTGCCGCCGCTCGAGAACAAGGCCGCCCATTCCGACGGCGGCCCGGTCCGCTCCGCCCTGGACGAGCTCGCCGCCGCCTTCGCGGCCTTCAAGGAGACGAACGACGCGCGGATCGACCGGATCGAGGGCCGCCTCGGCGTCGACGTGCTCACCGAGGAAAAGCTCGCCCGGATCGACGCGGCCCTCGACGCCGCCCGCACCCGGCTCGACCGCATCGCCCTGGAGCGGGCCCGGCCGCCCCTCGGGCAGCCGGACGTCCGGGAGACGGGGGCCGCGCACGAGCACAAGGCCGCCTTCGACCTCTACGTCCGGGCGGGCGAGAGCGCCGGGCTCAAGCGCCTGGAGGCCAAGGCGCTCTCGGCCGGCTCCGGGCCGGACGGCGGCTACCTCGTCCCCGACACGATCGAGCGGACCGTGCTCGCGCGCCTCGGCCAGGTCTCGCCGATCCGGTCGATCGCCAGCGTGCAGCCGATCTCGGGCGCCCAGTACAAGCGCGCCGTCTCGGTGGGCGCGCCGGTCACCGGCTGGGCCGCCGAGACCGCGCCGCGCCCCGAGACCGCCGCGCCGGCCCTGTCGGAGATCGCGTTCCCCGCGATGGAGCTCTACGCGATGCCGGCCGCCACCCAGACGCTCCTCGACGATTCCGTGGTCGATCTCGACGCGTGGCTCTCGGCCGAGGTGGAGACGGCCTTCGCCGAGCAGGAGGGCGTCGCCTTCGTGTCCGGCAACGGCGCGAGCCGCCCGCGGGGCTTCCTGAGCTACGACACGGTCGCCAACGCCACCTGGGTGCCGGGCAAGATCGGCACGGTCGCCACCGGGGCGGCCGGGGCCTTCCCGTCGGCGAGCCCGGGGGACGCGCTGTTCGACCTGATCTACGGGCTGCGGGCGGCCTACCGGCAGAATGCCGGCTTCGTCATGAACCGGCGCACCCAGAGCGCGATCCGCAAGTTCAAGGATTCGGAGGGCAACTATCTCTGGCAGCCGCCCCTCGCCGCCGGCCGGTCCGCGACGCTGGTCGGCTTCCCGGTCACCGAGGCCGAGGCGATGCCGGACCTCGCCAAGGACAGCCTGTCGGTGGCCTTCGGCGACTTCCGCCGGGGCTACCTCGTGGTCGACCGGACGGGGATGCGGGTGCTGCGCGACCCGTACTCGGCCAAGCCCTACGTGCTGTTCTACACCACCAAGCGCGTCGGCGGCGGGGTGCAGGATTTCGACGCGCTCAAGCTCCTGAAGTTCTCCTGACGCGCGGCGGCGACCCTAGCCGGGGCAGCCCGCGCGGTCGCCGCAGCTCGCGAGCCGCCCGGCCTGCTGCTTGGCCCGCTCGAGATTGGTGCGGGCGGTGACCAGCCGCTCGCTGGCTTCCCGGCGGATCCGCACCGAGGTGCCGGGCTTCGCCTCGCGGACGTCCACGGCCTCCCAGTAGGCCATCGCGGCCTGCAGCTCGGCCTGCGCCTCCTTGAGGGTCGGAACCGGCGGCTGCGGCATCTCGGGCATCTCGGTGAGGCGGCCCTCCAGCACGGCCCGCGCCACGGCAATCTCGAACCGCCGGTCGACGCCGAACTGCGCCATCCGCTCCAGATTCGGCTCGATCATCTCGAGGAGCGCCAGGGTCGGGACGACCAGCGCGTGCGCGTCCCCGCCCCAGCCCGGATCGCATTTCTCGCCGTTGACCGCCCAGAAGATCCCGCGCGCGGTGGCGATGCGGCCGTTCCGCACCTCGCGGACGCGCAGGAAGAAGAAGCGCTCGCCGTAGATCGGGTCGAGCGAGCGAATACAGGCCAGACTGCCGGTTCTGGCCGCCTGATAATATGTCTCAAGATCGATTTCCACTGACGTCTCACAATTTCAAGGGCTGCATGACGCGGATCCGCTCGGGCGGACGCGCGGAAATCATGGAAACGCTGAAACGGTACGCGGACGACTCGGGCGTGGGACGGGATGAAACGAAGCGCTGCGCATGGGCGGCTCGCCTAGTGCAGTGACGCGGACGGAGGATTCACGCGGGCGGTGAGGCGTGCGAGGCTGGGCGATGGCTCAGACGGTATGCGTACTCCTCGATGCGACCGA
>NZ_LMPY01000051.1:0-11317 GCF_001424445.1 Methylobacterium sp. Leaf361
GCCATACGCCCTGACATTGACATGTGACGGAGCTCCCATTCCGCTCCGTATGTCGCCTTCACACCGTCTGCCGGAAGGTGCCGCCCAAACAGCGCTTACCGTAATCCTCCGAGATTTTAGGATTACAACGAGCGTTGCCATTCTAGCTGATTATATATACGCAATACTAATACAAATGATAGTCGAGCACGTCATTTCGGCGACGCATATTGCTGTCCGCGACCGAAGCGCGACGCGGTTGGACCTCCTCCCTCAGCGGTGTCGTGACCGGCCGCACGCAGCAACGGCAGGCCGCAGGCTCGGTATTCTTTACCGACGCTCGGGTCTGCAACCCATAATTGTACTGCCGGTTACGCATCAAAACCGGAGGTGCCCATGTCGTCGTCCCCTCTCGCCGCGCTCAACCCGTCGTCACGCTCGCTTGAGTGGCTGGTCGGGTCCAGCGCGCTACTGTCCTCCACCGCACTGTCGACCGGCCAATTGACGAGTCTCGGTCCGATTACCTCGCTCATCGAGAGTGCCGTCGACGTCGGTGCGGCGGACGAGGGCGGATCACTGCTTCCCGGCGCGCTGGCCGATACCGCGAACCAGATCGTCCTCGACACCCATGCGCAGCTCGAGAACGCGGGTCATCAGGTCGCGGCGCTGAACGGCCCGCTCCACGGTCTGACCAATCTCGGCGAGACGGTCGGGCTCGGTCATATCGGCGAGGCCGGCAACCTGATCACGGACCTGACCGGCGCCGTCGCCAACCCGACCGATGCCGGCAGCGTCGTCCCGGTGTTGAACGATGCCGGGCAGGTCGCCGAGGCTGCCGAAACCTTGCTGAATACTGTCACGGCCCTGCCCGTGGCCGGCAACGGCCTTGTCGGCTCCGGCGGCACGCTCGCGCCGGCGGTGGGGATTCTCAACCAAGCCGTCCTCGACCTGCACACGACGCTGGAGGATGTCGGCCATCAGGTCCCCGTGCTCAACGCGCCGATCCACGCCCTCACCGGCCTCGGCGAGGCGGTCGGCCTCGGTCGCATCGGCGAGGCGGGCAATCTCCTGACCGACACGCTCGCCGTGCCGGGATCGCTCCTCAATGGCGGCGGCCTCGGCTCGGCCACACCGGTCCTCGCGGATCTCGGTTCCATCCTCGAAGCGACCGACACGCTGATCACCTCCGTCACCGGGGCCGCAACGGCCGGCGGGCTGCTCGCGTCGGGCGGCCTTCTCGCCCCGGTCGCGAACCTCGCGAACACCGCCGTCCTCGACGTCCACATGACCCTCGAGAATCTCGGGCACGAGGTCCCGCTGCTGAACGGCGCTGTCCACGGCCTGACCAATCTCGGCGAGACCCTCGGACTCGGCCATCTGGGCGAAGGCGGAAACCTGCTGACCGACGCCGCGGCCCTGCCCGGTGCCCTGCTGGGCGGCCAGGGGCTCGGCGCATTGTCCCCGATCCTCGGCGATGTCGGCGCGGTGGCCGGTGCGGCCGGCGGACTGCTCGGCGGCGTCACCGGCATCGTCGGCGACCTGGGGGGAGCGGGCGCGCCGGGCGCGGGCAGTCTCCTCACCCCCGTCACCGCCGCGGTGGATGGTCTGCTCGGCACCGTGACCGGCGGCGCTCCGGACGGAACCGGCACCCTGCTCGGGCCGAACGCGCCGCTGCAGCCGGTGGGCGCTGTCGCCAACACGCTGATCGACACCGTCCACGGGGCGCTGGAGCAGGTCGGACACGACGTGCCGCTCCTCAACGACCCGCTCCACGCGGTGATCGCGTTGGGCAACACGGTCGGACTGGGGGAACTCGGCGACAGCCACAACCTGCTCACCGACACCATCAACCTGCCCGGCGCGATCCTGACCGGGAACGCGCCCGGAGGCGTGGCGCAGGTCATCGACGACCCCGGGCACGTGGCGGGCGCGCTGGGCGGCGTCGTCGGCTCGGCGACCGGCCTCCTCGACTCGGCCGGCGGCGGTTTCGGATCCGGCCTGCCGGGCGGCGGTCTCCTGGCACCAGTCACCTCCGCCCTCGGCGGCTTGACGGGGGACCAGGGTGCCGGAGCCCTCGACGGTCTCCTGGGCGGCCTGGACGGAGGCCCGGGTTCCGGCGCGGCCGGCGCGCTGCTCGGGACGCACGCGCCGCTGCAGCCGGTCGGAGACGTCGCCAATACGCTGATCGACGGCGTCCATGCGGCCCTGGAACAGGTCGGCCACGATGTGCCGGTCCTGAACGATCCGCTCCACGCCGTGATCAATCTCGGAACCACGGTCGGCCTGGGGGAGCTCGGCGGGTCGAGCAACCTCGTGACCGATGTCGTCAACCTGCCGGGGGCGGTCCTTAACGGCGACGGAGGCCCCGCGGTGGCGCAGGTCGCGAGCGATCTCGGGTCCGTGGCGGAGGCGGCTGGCGGCGTCGTGGGCTCGGTGGCGGGGATCCTTCCCGCGGCCGGCGGTGACGGCCATCAGGCGGGCTCCCCGGTCGACGGCGTCGTCGCGACCGTGACCACGGTCCTGGGCGGGGGCGAGACCGGTGGGGAAGGGAGCGCCGTCGGCAACCTGCTCGGCACGCTCACCGGCGGCACGTCGGGCGAGCCGGGAGCCGAGACCCACCCGTTGATCGACGTGTCGGCGGGCCCGACGACCCCGACGCCGGTGGCGGACGTCGCCGTGCTCACGCCCGCCGCCGATCCGGCCCACACCGTCGACGTGAGCGCGGTCGCGGTGAGGGCCGATCAGCCGAGTCTGGCCACGGCGAACCTGCTCAGCGGCGACAGCATCCACCTGCCGCAGACGGGCGGCGGTGCCGACTCCCTCGTCGGCCACCTCGTGGACGCGGTGTCGGGAACCTCCGCCGCGCCGGCCGAGGCGGGCGCCGCCCAGGGCGTGAGCGTCGATCTCGGCGTCGCCACGATCGATCTCGGCGGCCACACCGAGGTCCAGCACACGGACCCGACTCCCCACACGGCCACGAGCGGCCTGCACCTGCTCGGCCTGTGAAACGCGGCCCCCGCCGCCGACGCGGCGGGGGCTTCCGCGACGCCGGGGCCCGACCCGCTTCGGCTCGAACCGCTCCGCTGACGTGCCAAGCCGAGGGATCGACCTGTGACCGATGAACGCGTGTTGCGTGTCGCGAAGCGGCGCGAGTTCTGGTCCGCCGTCAGGGCCGGGCGCACGTGCCTGATCACCGTGATGATCGTCAGCGGTCTGATCAATCTGCTGATGCTCACGGCCCCGATCTTCATGCTGCAGGTCTACGACCGGGTGCTGCCGAGCCGGAGCATCGCGACGCTCGTCGGTCTCGCCGGCATCACGCTGATGCTGCTCGTGATCCAGAGCGTCTTCGAGATCTTCCGTGCCCGGATCCTGGCGCGCTTCGCGCGCCTCGTCGACGAGCGCCTCGGTCCGCGGATCTTCCGGACGCTGCTGGTCCGCGGCGCCGAGATGCCGCGCAGCGATGACGGGCCCCAGGCCCTGCGCGATCTCGACACCGTCCGCGGCTTCGTGTCGAGCATGGCGGTCAGCGCCTTCTTCGACCTGCCCTGGGTGCCGCTCTACGTCGCGGTCTGCTTCCTGTTCCATCCCTGGCTCGGCGCGGCGGTGGCCGGGGGTGCCCTGTTCCTGTGCGTGCTGACGATCCTCACGGACTGGGCCTCGTCCGCGTCCACCCAGGAGGCCGTCCGAACGGCCGGTGAGCGCCGGTCCTTCACCGACATGGCGCACCGGACGGCACCGCTGCTGTCGGCGCTCGGGATGCGGTCCCGCATCGCGGAGCTCTGGCAGGTCCGGGCCCGGCGGAACCTCGACGTCGCGGCGTACGGGAACGACCTGGCCATCGGCTTCGGCACGACGGCGCGCCTGCTGCGCACGGTGCTGCAATCCGGCATCCTCGGCCTGGGCGCCTTCCTCGTGGTGCGCGAGGAGGCGACGGCCGGCGTGATGCTGGCCGCCACGATCCTGTCCGCGCGCGCCCTCGCGCCGGTCGACCTGGCGATCGCCAACTGGAAGTCGTTCTCGGGCGCCCGGCAGGCCTGGGGCCGCCTCGTCGCGTTCCTGCCCCGGCGGGAGCCCGCCGCCCTCACGCCGCTCCCGGCGCCGCGGGAGAGCGTGCGCGTGACGGCCCTGTCGATCGCGGCGCCCGGGACCGACACCCTGGTGCTCCACGACGTCAACGTCGCCCTCGCGCCCGGAAGCGCCCTCGGGGTGATCGGGGCCAGCGGCTCCGGCAAATCCACCTTCGCCCGTGCCCTCGTCGGACTGGCGCGCCCGAACCGCGGCGTGATCCGCCTCGACGGCGCGGCGATCGATCAGTGGGATCCCGATGCCCTCGGGCGCGCGGTCGGCTACCTGCCGCAGGACATCGAGATGTTCGACGGCACGATCACCGAGAACATCACGCGCTTCGATCCCGAGCCCAACCCCGAGGCCCTGCTGGCGGCTGCCCGGGCCGCCGGCGTGCACGAGGTCGTGCTCCGGCTGCCGGGCGGCTACGACGCCCGCGTCGGTACCGGCGGCCTGGGCCTCTCCGGCGGTCAGCGGCAGCGGATCGCGCTCGCGCGGGCGCTGTACGGCGATCCGTTCCTCGTGGTCCTCGACGAGCCGAACTCGAATCTCGACGTCGACGGCGATCGCGCCCTGTCCGCCGCCGTGCAGGGCGTGCGCGCCCGCGGCGGCATCGTCGTGGTGATCGCGCACCGGCCGAGCGCCCTGGCGGCGATCGATCGCATCCTGGTCCTCGGGGACGGGCGCGTGCAGCTGCACGGCCCGCGCGACGAAGTTCTGTCGAAGCTGAACGCCCTGACGCGGCAGACGCCCACGAGGGTCGCATGACGACGGATCGCACGCCTGACGGGCCGGCTACGGATCCGACATACGAGACGCGCCGCTCCTTGCGGCGGCACGTCGCCGGCGTCGCCGCCGTGATCGTGGTCGCCACGGGCGCGGGGGCCTGGACGGCGGCGACGGAATTGTCCGGCGCCATCATCGCCACGGGCTCGCTGGTGGTCGAGAGCAACATCAAGAAGGTCCAGCATCCGACCGGCGGCGTCGTCGCCGAACTGCCGGTTCAGGAGGGCGCGCGCGTCCAGGCGGGCGACCTGCTGGTCCGCCTGGACGCGACCACCGCCAAGGCCACCTACGACAGCGTCACCAAGAGCCTGTGGGAGATCGCGGCGCGCAACGCCCGGCTGGAGGCCGAACGGGACGGCCGCGCGAGCCTCGCCATCGCCCCCGAACTGGAGGGAGCCGGACCGGATGTGGCCAGGATCGTCGACGGCGAGCGCAAGCTGTTCCGCTTCCGACAGGACGCGCTCCAGGGCCAGAAGGCGCAGCTCCGCGAGCGGGTCGGGCAACTGAACGAGGAGATCAAAGGCCTGTCCGAGCAGGCCGCCGCGAAGGAGCAGGAGACCGCGATCATCGGGCGGGAGTACGAGGGTGTCGAGGATCTCTGGCGGAAGAACCTCATCCAGCTGACCCGGCTCACGAGCCTCCAGCGCGACATGTCCCGCCTGAAAGGCGAGCGCGGCGTCCTCGTCGCCAACATCGCGCAGACCAAGGGCAAGGTCTCGGAGACCGAGCTGCAGATCATCCAGCTCGAGCAGAATCTCCGCAGCGACGTCGCGAAGGAGCTGGCCGAGAACCGCGCCAAGGCGGCGACGCTGACCGAGCAGCGGATCACGGCCTTCGACCAGCTGCAGCGCATCGAGATCCGCGCGCCGCAGACCGGCTACGTGCACGAACTCGCGGTCCACACCCGCGGCGGTGTGATCTCCCCGGGCGAGCCGATCATGCTGATCGTGCCGACCGCGGATTCCCTCGTCGCCGAGGTACGTGTGGCGCCGCAGGACATCGACCGGTTGCAGACCGGTCAGGCCGCGGGGTTGCGCTTCCCGAGCTTCGACCAGCGGACGACACCCGAGCTCAACGCGCGCGTGACCCGGATCGCGGCCGATGTGAGCGAGGACAAGCGGACCGGCAGCTTCTACTACCTCGTTCGCATGGGCGTGACGAAGGAGGAGATGAAGCGACTGGACGGGGCCAAGTTGATGCCCGGCATGCCCGTGGAGGCCTTCATCCGCACGGCTGACCGAACGGTGCTGTCCTACCTCACCAAGCCGCTCGTCGATCAAGCCCGGCGGGCATTCCGGGAGAAGTGAGATCCGCCCGGTCGCCCGCATGGACGGTCACGGAACCTGCCGAGATCGCGGAGCCGATCCCTACAGGACCGACTGTGTCGCGCTCGGCGAAACGCCGGTCTGAGCACGGGGAAGCACCGGCCAACGCACGTCCGCCTTCGCGGGCGGCGCGCATGCGAGAAGCCATTCCGCTTCCACCTGCTGCATTTGTTCAACGCGGGCTGTGGAGCATCATCGCCTGGCGGCGGACGCACTGGGCAGGGGGCCACGGTGCGGAGGCGTGGGGTCACGAAACCTCACAACGAGCACGGCTGCGAGCGCGGCGGTGACCGCGAGAATCGCGATCGTCGTGAGTCGGTCAGGCGGTCTCCGCTTCATGGCCACGTCTTAGCAGCTGCGCCTGCTCCTCGCAGGATGCGGACCTGACACGCCCCGACGCGCCCGGCTCCGATCGGGCGCCGGCCGGCGCCGTGCCGATCCCGGTGCACATGGCTCGGCGCTGCGACCTTCTCCGATCCTGCTACCAGTTGGTGTCAGACGCCCGCGGCCCGATGGGTTCGCAGGAGACGAACAGGCTCACGAACCAGAACAGGGTCATGGCGGCGATCGCCGCCGCGGTCCCGAACAGGGGGCTGACGATCAGCGCGGCCAGCACGCCATGCTTCCACATCAGGGTAATCGCGATGAGCCAGCCGAGGCTCGCGGCGATAGATACCCGGATGATGCAGCATTCGGATGCCTGCATCACAACCTCCAAGTTCCATATACAACGCATACGTGCATGAAACGGTGATGGTTCAATGTGGCAAACTGCTGGGTTCGTGAGGGATCAGCTGCTCGGCACTGCCGAGCCGGGGCCGACGGCCCCTTCTCACGCGCGCGACAGCGGGTGAGACAATTCGGCATCCTCCACGTTCGATCGTCCGTCACACGAAGTGCGGCGGCAGGATCATGACCTGGGCGTGCACGACGAGACTGAACGCCATGGCGGCCGTCACGACGGCGTCGACGAAACGGTTCGTCAGGGTGATCGGCTTGGTCATCGTGGCCCCGTCAGCTCGGCTGTTCCGAGGCGGCCTTATGGTCAAGCTGGATGTCGCGAGGATTGCTCCGATTGTTGCATGAGGCTGGCAGGATCGACCTGCGCCAGCCGGGGCGCTCGGATTCCGGTCTCCCGCTTCGCGACGACGCTCTCATCGCGGTCCTTCGCGAGAGGCCGACCGCCGGGACGTCAGCCAAGCCCTGCCGCATCCGGAGCAGGCGGAAGGAGCGGTCTGCCGCTCAGCACCGACGCGGGCCTCGCGCCCAGCAGCGTACGCAGCCTCCGCGGGTCTTCCGTGTCTTCGGTCTTCGGGTATCGGGCGTTCTCCGTGTTGAGGAGGTCTACAGCCCGCTTCAGAGCAGGTCCGGGGGCGGCACGGACCATGAGGTGGCGAGGTTCGAGGCCGGAGACGCGCTGCTGAGACCCGCGCCCGCCTCACATTGGATCGCGGCGAGGGTCGCTCGCCGCCGCTGAGGCGAGAACGCGTTACCGGTCACCCTGTCGGGCGCCGGCATCCTGCTGTGTTCACAAGGCCATCGGCAGGTGGGCAACGCAACGGCGGGTGCTGCTCAGGTTCTGCGTAATCCGAACCCGAGGCGCCGGGGGATTTCCCGTTGAGGTGACGCTAATCCGACATATACCACTTTTAGTTGCATTAGCCATCTGGAAGAGGGGGCGGCGCGTCAGATGTCGGAAGCCATCCTTGCACGCGATCAACGGACGGAGTGGTTGCCCAGAAGCCGGCTCGGTCTCCTGATTTTCGTGCCGGGCGCACTGCTGTGGATCTCGATCGTCCTCTGCATGCTGCCGATCACAGTACTCGCATTCCCTGCGGAATGGATGTTCAAGAACAGGCCGAACCTCCATGCGACAGCCGTGACGATTCTCGTGTGCCTCGGCGCAGCCAATGTCGTGATCGCTCCGGCGACCGTGCTCTACCTCCTGTATGCCTGACTGGCGGGCGGGCTATGTGCTCCGCCGCAGGAACCAAGCTTGCGGACATCGCCTCGGTACGCTGATGCGACGGTGAATCATGGCTCACATCGAGACAGTGTCGGCTCAGGATCAATCCATGCGTCCCTGGATGGATCGCTTCCTCACGATGATCATGGTCGCAGGCGGCGTGGCGACGGTGGTGTGGATCGCCACGATGCTGGTGGTCGGCTGGCAAATGGCCGTCGTGCTGATGGGCCTGAGTGCGGTCTGACAGGCGTCCCTGCCTGAGGGTTGACGCCACTGCTCCCGAGACGCCAGTTCCGCGACGGGGTGCGGGACTACGAGCGCCCGATGGCGAAGCTGAGCGGGGTCAACCTCCACCGCCGCCCCCTCCCCCTGTTCCGGGTCCGCCGAGATTGCCGTCCTTGTTCGGCGTGTTCCAGTGGATGATCCCGTCGCCGGCGGGACGCGGCGCGGTATTGGGCGGCCGCGGGAAGGCGAAGGGGGAGAACGCAGTCGCGCCGCGCGGGGCGGGGCTGCTCGCTCGAGAACGCCGCGCGACAGCTTCGGTGCTCACGAAGCCCGCGAGCGCGACAACGAGCCACCTGATCGCCGCGCTATGCATGATCGACTTGCCTCGCGCTGAGGTGCGCCACCGAGCGGCGACGGTTGTGCGCAGGGTAGCAGGATCGCTGCGCTTTCGCAGCGGCAACCCGTGTCCCTCCGTCTCGTCAGCGCGCGCAGGACGTCCGATGCCGTGTAGCGGTTCGCTTCTGCTTCCAGCTTGGCGAAAGCCAGCTTCGAGGTTCGGTCAATGGCCACAAACAGGTCGAGTTTGCCTTCTTCTGTCCTGACCTCGGCGATATCGATGTGCATGTAGCCATGGGGTGATCGGCGAAGCGCTTCTTCTCGGGCTTGTCGCCTTCCGTCCGAGGCTGTGTCAAAACTCGGATGTGCTGGGAAACCGTAGAACAAACGTCTCCGCAGCGGCCGGGAGGGATCCCCGGCGCGACTGACTGATGGCAACTCGGGTTTTGACACAGCCTCGTCCGGTAGGCGACTGATGCCGTGCCGCTCCAGGCAGCGGTGCAGCGACGAGGGGGTCAGGTGCGGGATCGTGGGCTGTAGGCCGTAGAGGCAGTCGTCCAGCGGCAGTAGGGTATGCCGGCGGAAGGCGACGATGATGACCTCCTCCTTTGGGGTCAGAACCGTCGAACGGGACTGCTTCGGCCCCATAGCGGCATCGCCTGTCGTCTGCCGCGTTCGCCACTTCTGGACTGTCGTCGGGGCATCCCTCGCAGCATGACGGTCGACCGTACCACCACACCGCGGGATCAAACATCGAGGGTCTTGCCTGTAGCGGCCGAGCCATCGATGCTGCGCCGCAGCGGATGGCCTACGACGGGAGCGACCCTTGGAAACGATCGGCCGTGACCTGCGGGAGATGCAGCGCATACCCCTCGCTGCATCGCATGTCGCCGCATTGCGGGCGATCGGGGCCGAGAAGCACTACTCCGCAGGCGCCTTTCTCGTCCGTGCCGGTGAGCCAGCCGATCGCTTCGTGTATGTCGAGGCCGGCGAGATCGAAGTCGTGAATCCCTTCACGGACGAGCGCCATCTCTCATCCACCCTCGGTCCGACCCAGTTCATGGGCGAAATCTCGTTCCTGAACGGCGGCGTTTGGTCGATGCCCATGCGGGCGAGCGCAGATACGGTCGTCACCGAGGTGCCGCGCCCCGAGATGCTGCGACTGATGTCCGAGATCCCGGAGATGTCGGACATCATCATCACAGTCCTCGCCGCACGGCGGCGGCGGCAGCTCGACTCGCACGACGGCACGCTCGTGCTCATCGGCGAGGACGACGACCGGAGCGTACGGCGGATCGCCGAGTTCGCGAGCCGCAACCGGCTTCCCTACAGGACCTATCCGTTGGGCAGCCCGGAAGCGGCAAGCGTCGCAACGGCCTGCTCGATCTCGGCAAACCGACCGGCGGTCATCTTCGGCCGGGACGTGGTCGTGACCGAGCCTACGCCCGCCAAGGTCGCGCGGCTGCTCGGCCTCGACTACAACCTCGTCGACGACGAGGCCTTCGACGTCCTCATCGTGGGCGGCGGGCCGGCCGGGGTGGCAGCGGGCGTCTATGCGGGTGCGGAGGGGCTGCGCGCGTTGGTCATCGAGGATGTGGCGATCGGCGGTCAGGCCGGCACATCGAGCCGGATCGAGAACTACATGGGCTTCCCGACCGGGATCTCGGGCGCCGACCTCGTCTGGCGCGGCGAGATCCAGGCGATGAAGTTTGGCACTCGCTTCGCGATGCCGCGACGGGTGGCGAAGTTGGAGCGGCTCGAGGACGGATCGTTCTGTGCGACGTTTGACAACGGCCGGCGCGTTCGGGGACAGGCCGTCGTCGTCGCGACCGGCGTCCAGTACCGAAGGTTGCCGATCGACCGCCTCGAAGCGTTCGAGGGCGCCGGCATCTACTACGCTGCGACGGAGATCGAGGCGCGCTACTGCCGGAATGCCGAGGCAATCATTATTGGCGGCGGCAACTCGGCGGGCCAGGCTGCGATGTATCTCAGCCGCTCAGCGCGACACGTTCGCCTCCTGGTGCGCGGGCAATCGCTCGCCACCTCCATGTCGAGGTATCTGTCGAGCCGGCTCGAGGCAGACCCGGCGATCACGATCGAGTACGGGGCCGAAGTCACCGACCTGCACGGCGACGACCATCTCGACGCGGTCACGATCCGCACCGGCGCCGACGGAGCGACGCGCAGGATCTCGACCTGCGCCGTGTTCGTCATGGTGGGCGCCGCCCCCAATACCGGCTGGCTCTCGGGGCTCGTCGAGCTCGATGAACACGGCTTCGTCCTGACCGGAGACGCGATCGGCGCGCATTCGCCTTACGCGACGTCGCATCCGGGAATCTTCGCGGTCGGCGACGTCCGCGCCAGCTCCGTCAAGCGGGTCGCAGCCTCGGTCGGCGAGGGATCGGTCGTCATCTCCAAGGTGTGGGAGCACGTTCGGTCGTAGAGTTCGCCGCCCGGGACGCACACGATCGGAGCGCCGGATCGACGAACGGCCGTTTCTGGGAAGCTCTGCTGACTATCTGCCAGACTGTTTCGGGTGGATGAACGAACCCGCTCGCGCGGGAGGGGTGGCAGCGTCGACGTCGGCGGGTTGAGCCGAAGGCCCTGCGCCGATTGAGCGTCGCCCGGCCCG
>NZ_LMPY01000052.1:0-11797 GCF_001424445.1 Methylobacterium sp. Leaf361
CTGCTCTCCGACACGATCGACCGGCACCAGCGCGGGCTGGGCGGGGGCGCGGGCGCGTTCAGCGCGGGCGATCCGGGCCCGGGCCCGAACCGCACGGCGCTGCAGGTGCGCGGCGGCGCCGGGGCGGCGGCGGCGCCGCTTGCGGTGGGCGAGGGCCGGGTCTGGGCCGACGCGCTGTACGGGTTCGGTGCGCGCGCCGGCGACCGGGCTGCGGCGGGCGCCGGGTTCGACGCGGGCGGGCTGCTGATGGGCGTCGACCGNCGCGCCGGCGACCGGGCTGCGGCGGGCGCCGGGTTCGACGCGGGCGGGCTGCTGATGGGCGTCGACCGCCAGGTCGGGGCGGACACGCAGGTGGGCGGAGCGTTCAGCTACCTGCGCGCGGGCGGCACATCGCGGGGCGCGGGGCTGGGTCGGTTCACCACCGACAGCTACGGCGGGACGCTGTACGCGAGCACGCGGCTGGGCGCGGTGATCCTGCGGGGCACGGCGGGGATGTCGTACGCGGACGGGCGGGTGGACCGGACGGTGGCGCTGGGCGCGGCGGTGTCGCAGGCGTCCGGGCTGTCGTCGGGCTGGAACGGCGGGGTGTCGGGCTTTGCCGGCTACGCGCTGGCGACCGGCCTGCCGGTCGAGGTCGTGCCGGAGGTGGGCTTCAGCTACGACCGGCTGACGCGGGGCCGTGTGTCCGAGCGGGGCGGTCTGGTCGGGCAGGGCTTCGGCGGGCAGGGCTTCGGCGGGCAGGGCTTCGGCGAGCGGGGCGGTCTGGTCGGGCAGGGCTTCGGCGGGCAGGGCTTCGCGGTGGCCGACCTCGACGCGGCGCGCAGCCTGGTCGGCGGGCGGGTGACGAGTTGGGCGTTGGCGGGCATTCCGGACCTGCGCCTGGAGGGTCGGGCGTACTGGGCGCACGAGCTGGCCGACACGGCGGCGGTGATCCGCTCGAGCCTGTTCGGGGCGGGGTTCGCGGGCCGGACGAGCGCGCTGGGCCGGGACGGCGCGGTTCTGGGGGTGAGCCTGACGGGGGCGGTCGCCGCGGGCGTGCGGCTGTCGGTGGGCTATACCGGCGANCGGACGAGCGCGCTGGGCCGGGACGGCGCGGTTCTGGGGGTGAGCCTGACGGGGGCGGTCGCCGCGGGCGTGCGGCTGTCGGTGGGCTATACCGGCGATGTCCGCCCCGGCACCACCGCCCAGGTGTTCACCGCCGGCCTCCAGGCCGCGTGGTAGAGCATCGACGGACCTTCGAGCGTTCCTAGCTAGCCTTACGATCGGCGGATGCATGTCGTCGCCCGCCGATCGTTTACGTGGTCCCTCCCCCGCATTCGGCCGGCATAGCGTCCTACGCATCATCCGATCGTGTTACTCTCCAGGTCGGCCTCCTCGTCGACCATGCGGCCGGGGCTCCCGTTCGGCAGGTACCGATCGCGCTCCAAGGTGCGGGCGGCGTTTCGAGTGTGCGGCCGCCTCCAGCACTCGCCCGTCGTCGGCATCCAGGCGTGCGGGCGACCTGCTATTTCGACACCCACGCATCTTCGACCCAGATCTGTCCGTGCAGATCAGAAGCCAATGCCGCAGCTATCGCCTGCTGTGCTGTCGCCGTGTCGAGATCGGAGGCGACGACGGCGTCCTCCCCCTCGGACTCGGCGGGCCCTACCGAGAAGACCTTCTCCTTGCCGGTATCGACAAGTCTCGCATCGACACCCCGGAGCTGGACGTAGGAGACGGACTTGTCCTGAGGATCCTGCCACGCGGTAGCCCGGAGCGAGATCGCTTCCTGAGCTCCCATCGGATCCAGGTAGGACACCTCGCGGGTGAGGGCCATCTGGATCTCGCCTCGCCCGGCGTCCTTGCCCGACGAGACGATCGTCGCATCGGGGATGGCCTTCGGCAATGCGCGACCGAGGGCGGCGATCAGATCGGCGTCGCCCGGCTTCGCCTTGAGCTTGACGAGCTGGGACTTGTCGGCGACCTGCCCGTATTCCGCAGTCGCCACTCCCGGGAGCTTCTTCACCTTCTCGAGGAGCGCGGGAGCTCTCTCCGGATCGACGTCGATCGAGATCGACGAGGTGCCGCCTCTCAGGTCGGCGCAGTTCGGGACCAGACCGGCGGGATCCATCCGGGCACCTTCAGTGCGGACCAGCTTCACCAGATCGACGACGTTCGGAAGCTTCGTCGTCACCGAGAGGGTTCCGGGATCGGGTACGGGCTTGTCGCTCACGTCTTCAGTCTCGTCCTCTGCCGTCGAACCGGAGGGCAACGCGGTCGGATCCTCCTCCGAGAACGTCAGGCCGGTGGCTGCGATGGCGACGCTATGGTCCGGAAGCTTCAGAGAGCCGTTCAGCTGCTGCTCGTCCTTCGAGCCGCTCCGCTTGATCGACACGGCGACCCGATCCCCCGCCGAGCTTGCTCCGGCTCCGGAGAAGTTCGCGCCGTCGGCCTTCAGCGGGATCACCAGACGGTCGACGCGCCGCGACAGGGTGCTTGTCGGGTAGCAGACGTCGATGCTCGCGTCGGTGATCTGGCTGCCCTGCGAGGTCAACTTCAGGACGCCGTCGATCAGATACGTCGCCGAACCGTCCAGGGACCCTTCCGAAAAGCTGAGGTAGCGGGTCGACGGCTGCTGAGGTTGCGGCTTCTTCGATTTGCCCTGGGCATTCGCCTGACCGCACAGTCCGATCAAAACAATCGTCGCCACCAGGAACCGCATGTGACCTCCCCAGGTCCGCCGATCATGTGCAGGGCATCATGCCCGACGTTGCGGTGCACGGCCACCCGATCGCGGGCCACGCATGTCGGGACAGCTTGATCGGCGACCGACGTCGGTCGTCGGTCGTCGGATCGTCCCGGATCCTGGCTGTCGGTGCCGAGAACCTCGGCCGGGGAGCGATCCGATCGAACGCCGCCTCCAAGCGCATCTCGCCGATCGTCCGGCTGTAGCCGCATCGGCCGAATGCTGGAGATGTCATGATTTGTGATGGCTCCGACCGCGGATATCTATGAATGTTGGACGTCGTCGCGAGACATCAGTTCTCAATCAAAAGACTTCCCATTCCAACGAACGTAGCCTCCACCTCCGCCATGGGCATCCATATGGACCTTCGGGATGCGCTCGCGGCCTACCTTGACGTTGGCACCCAGCATATCGTGGGCCTTCTGGAGCAATGATCCGCGACGCAGATAGAACAGTACGGAGCAAACCTGCATGCCGCAATGACTGCTCCGTGAAATTTTTACCGGCACATCGGATCGCCTCGTGGGATATAATCAAGTCGGGCATGCCGTCACCATCGAGATCCCGCTCGATCAGGCCGGCGGGATCGATGCGCCCTTGACGACCATCGCACCCGTCATTGATCTCCTGCTTTGCCAAGTAGGCCGCCGCTCTTGATTCCGCCACAGCCGGCGCTGCAAAGAGCGAACCCATCAGGATCACGAAAGTCAGTCTTCCCATAAACATCGTACGTCTCCCGATAGTCGTCCCAAGCAGCCCGGAGTCAGCCTTTGCATTGACGCGACAGGCTTGACTTCGCCGATGCATAGCCGTGAGTCCTTACGGGCCACTTGGTGCGTTCGTCGAAGACGATGGCCGCTTTACCGCCCGAGCTCAGTAGTTCATCTATGTCCGGTCGCAACGGCCAGCTGTACAGCTCGTTGTTGGTCCTCGGCAGTACGGTCAGCTTGATCTGTCGTCCGGCAGCGGAGAGGGATAGCGTATCTCCAGCGCTTAGACCATTCTCGACGGAGTAGATCTCGAAGGACCTTTCGCCACCGCGCCGGCACGAGACGAATATGCACAGATTGGAGGAGACGCAGGAGGTGAACGCAGGATACGGAGTTCCTTTTGCCGGCTTCCACCCCGAGTTCGCAACCTGGACGCAGCACAGCATGAATAGGAGGGCGACCGCCCCCGATCTGGTTGACATGATATGGTCCCTACTCTGTTGAGATCGCGTCCATTTTCACGATTTTTCCCGCTGCGCCGCAGAACAGAGCCTTGATCGTCGCGGTGCGGCCGTTGCGGATCAATGTGGAATATCTATCGCGAGTAATCGCTTTCTGGCGTGGATCGGGAAAATCGTACAAAGCGGGTACGTTGATGTGCTGCTCGCCGCCTCTTTGGTTAAGTGTTAATCCGCGTACCGTTCCCTGCTCGAATGTTAGATCGCTGATGCGGCCGCGCAAGGCCATCGAAGAACAGTCCTTCGCCGGCGACAGGTTAGACATCGAGACAATTTTGCCGTCGACGGAACGATTCACCCTCATATCCGCGAAAACGACGCTGGATCCGGCGGTATATAGCAGAAATGAACCTAGATATTTTCCTATGCAACAACTTGCGGCTGGCATCGAAAGCTCCGTAGACGCGTATTCAAAGCAAGATTTTCGATCGCGATCCGCAGCGCAAGCCGTAAATTAGCGCAGGACTGATAATCATTTGGCTTAGAGGCTTCGGGTGGGAGCCGGCGTCACGAGTGCGGCTGGGCTCGGCGCATGCGGTCTAGTTGGACTTGGCGGAGGTCTTCTGCTTCTCTACAGGTCTATGGAGACTGTCCTAGTCAAAGACTCGCGCGATTGGCTTACAAAACTGACCTCCGGCCTCTGACCGCCTGGATCGTCGAGGACATGTCCGCTCGAGTGCCCGCGTGGCGCAGAAGCAGACCGGCAGCATTCCACCCCGAGCAGCCATACGGCTTCCGACCCTGGCTGTGTCAAAACCCCGATGGTGGTAGCTTTCCTCTGCACGACCGGAGGACGGCATGGGACGGTTCGTTGTCGGTGCCGAGCGCGATCAGACGACGCTATTTCCACCTTGCCTGGAAGACTGGATCGCTGAGGACAACCCTGTCCGCGTCGTCGATGCCTTCGTGGAGGCCCTGGACCTCGGCGCGCTCGGCTTTGCGGGCGTCGATGCAGCACGCACGGGTCGACCGGGCTACCATCCGGCCGCCCTGCTGAAGCTGTACGTCTACGGCTATCTCAACCGGGTCCCGTCGAGCCGACGGCTGGAGCGCGAAGCGGGCCGCAATGTCGAGGTCATGTGGCTGACCGGCCAGCTATCGCCCGATCATAAGACGATTGCCGAGTTCCGTCGGCAGAATGGCCCCGCCATCGGGCGCGTCTGTGCCCGCTTTGTCGCCTTGTGCCGCACGATGGGCCTTCTGACGGGGACGTGCGTCGCGATCGACGGCTCGAAGTTCAAGGCGGTCAACAATCGCGACCGCAACTTCACACAAGGCAAGCTCGACCGGCGCCGCCAACAGATTGAGGAGAGCGTGTCGCGTTACCTCTCCCAGCTCGACACGGCTGATCGGCAGGATCCTACGCCGGAACTGGTGGCCAAGGTGGAGCGGCTGAAGGAGAAGATCGCCCGCCTCGGGCAGGAGATGGAGCGGCTTGCTGGTTTAGAGGAGCAGATGAAGGCGGCGCCCGACCGGCAGGTCTCGCTGACCGATCCCGATGCGCGATCGATGGCCACCAGCGGGCGTGGATCAGGGTTGGTGGGCTACAACGTCCAGGTGGCGGTCGAGACCGAGCATCACCTGATCGTAGCACACGCGGTCACCAATGCCGGCTCGGACCGGGCGCAGCTCAGCGGCATGGCCGCGCGGGCCAAGCAGGCTCTGGAGGCGGACACGCTCGATGCGGTGGCCGACCGGGGTTACTATTCCGGTGAACAGATCCTGGCCTGCGAACGCGCCGGCATCGCGGTGACGCTGCCCCGGCCGATGACCTCGGGTGCCAAGGCCGCTGGACGCTTCGGCAAGGAAGACTTCCTCTACCGTCGTCAGGACAACATCTACGTGTGTCCGGCGGGTCAGACGCTGTCCTATCGGCACACCTCAGTGGAAAATGGCCTGACGCTGCATCGTTACTGGACGAACGTCTGCCCGACCTGCCCGATGAAGGCAGACTGCACGACGGGCAAGGAGCGCCGGGTGACACGGTGGGAGCACGAGGACGTGCTGGAGGCCGTGCAGCGCCGGTTGGACGGCGATCCGCTGGCCATGCGGGTCCGGCGCGAGACGGCCGAGCATCCCTTCGGCACGCTGAAGGCGCGGATGGGGGCGACGCACTTCCTGACCAAGACCCTGCCGCGCGTCTCGACCGAGATGGCGCTCCAGATCCTGGCCTACAATCTGACGCGCGTTCTCAACATCATGGGAAGCCGCAAGCTCTTGGCGGCGATCCCTGCCTGAGCGAAAGCCTCGGATCGCTCACTGAGGGACCGAAAGACAGTCCAGAGGCGCCTTCACAAAAACGGATCGTCGCTCGACCACAAAAGCTCGCTCCAAGCGATGGAAGGCCCATTCTCGCACGACCGGGACGTCACCTGACCGCAGATGCCCATTCTCCGAGTTTTGACACGGCCTGGACCCATTCCGGCCGCAGCCACAGCCGTCCGCATTTCTCGAAAGCGGTCATAGACAGAACGCGATTCAAGGTCGGCTCGGGATAGTCAGCGAGCCTCTGCGAGGCTGAACGCCGAGGCCAGCTCCGGTCAATGGAGGCGCAAAGCGGGCGGCGCGGCTCCGCCGGGCGCGTCATGCATGCTTTACTTAACGACCTTTCCTCCAAGACGTTCGTAGTAGCGTCGACAGGACTCGTTTTGCTTGATCTCTTAACCGGGGCTCAAGCCTTGCCATGCGCTGATTGGCCATGGCGTTCGCCCACAATGCCCCGCCTCCACCAGCTTGGCGCTTCGTTTCCTGGCTGACCACCTCGCCACTGCAGATTCCTCCGGACGTACTCAGGGTCTTGCGGAGGCGCCTTGTCGTGGGGACTGCCCCCCTTTGCGTGGCTGCCGTCGTCGGTGCCGCGCTGGCTAGTCTCGCCGTCCTGCGTGTTCCCACGCTGATGATGCTCTCTTGGCTGTGCGCCGACCTGGCACTCACCTTCGTGCGCCTCATCAGCATGTTGGTGATGAGGCGCGCCCTTCGCGGCCCGGCTCAACCATCAGACGGCGGGTTCCCGCTTACGGACCTTTACGTACTCAGCTCCATGCTGTGGTGCGCCCAGATCGGCTGCGGGGTTGGCTTATGTATGGCCTCGGCCGATCCGGTGCTGGTGCCGTTCGCCTGCCTTGCGACAACGGGATTTGTGGGAGGTCTAGCAGCCCGCAATCCTGGTGCACCGCGGATGACCGTGGTCCAGATGATCAGCGTGGTTGTGCCTTTCACGATCGGCGCGGTACTGAGCGGCCAACCCTGGCTCCTGGCCCTCTGCGGGCTGGCGCCGCTCTACCTGGTGGCTGTCGCGGCCGTGAACCGGCGCTTGCACACCGACTATGTAGCGCTGCTGCGTGCCGAGCTGGCGCTGCGCCATCAAGCCTTTCACTGCGGGCTCACCGGGCTGCCCAACCGCACCTTCCTCAATCAAGCCCTGGGATCCGCACTCGAGGGTACGGAGGGTGAGGAAGAGCATGCGGTCACACTGCTCTACCTTGACCTGGACGGCTTCAAGAGCGTGAACGACACCTACGGCCACGCTGCTGGCGACCTCCTTTTGCAGCTGGTGGCGCGCCGGCTGAAGGACGTGGTCATGGCCACCGACATTGTTGCCCGTATTGGCGGCGACGAGTTTGCCGTACTGTTGTCAGGGCCCCGAGCTGCATCCGCTGAGGTGATAGCCAGCATGATCATCTCGGCTGTGGGGCTGCCCTATGACCTCAGCCAAGGCACGTTGGTCCGGATCGGGGTGAGCGTCGGGATTGCAGAACGGGATCTAGATGCCTCCGACAGCCAGGCGCTCCTCGCTAGCGCGGATCGCGCCCTGTATGCCGCCAAAAAGCAGGGCAAGGGTACCTTTTATCGCGCGCCCCCCGCCAGGAAGGATGGCGACCGCATATCGAAGCACATCAGCGCATAAACTTGTTGAATGCTGAGCATAAACACGACCAACTGGACGGCTTGGTTGCTGCTGTAGCGGCATTTCCGGGCATAGCCTAATGCGGCTACTCCGCTTCGAAGGAATGGTGTCGAAAAGGCGGACGGTACCCTATCGACCCTACGCGGTCCTGCCGCGATACGGATTGCTTTCCCGCTAGCAGACACTTCACTGGCCTTATGCGGATCAATCGAGCCGATCTGGCCGACCTCGGGACCTTTCTCGCCATCGCGCGCCACCGCAGCTTCCGGCGGGCGGGTCTGGAGCTTGGCGTCAGCGCCTCCGCCTTGAGCCATGCGCTCAAGGCAATGGAGGCGCGCCACGGCGTCCGCTTTATCAACCGCACCAGCCGCAGCGTCACACTCACGGCGGCAGGGGAAGATCTGCTCGCTTCGCTGGAGGCTCCGTTCGCGGCGATCAGCTCCGCGCTCGACGTGCTCAACCAGCACCGGGAGCCGACCGAGGCCATAGGGCGAATCCGGCTCAACGTGCTGGAGCACGCGAGCACGCTGCTGCTCGCCCCCGTGCTGCCGCTCTTCCACGAGCGTCATCCGAAGATCGAGGTCGACGTCCGGGTGTCCAACGACCTGCTCGACGTCGTGGAGACCGGAGCCGATGCCGGCATCCGCTACGGGGGCTCGGTCCCTCAGGACATGGTCGCTCAGCGTCTGTCGGCCGACCTGCGCTGGGTCGTGGTCGGCGCGCCGGCCTATTTCGACCGGCATGGGACGCCGGATCATCCGCGCGACCTCGCAGCCCACCGCTGCCTGCGCATTCGGCTCGGCGACGAGAGCCTCTACCGCTGGGAATTCGAGAGGGCAGACGAGGCCATCGCGCTCGACGTCCCCGGGGCGGTAACGATCGACAACACGCAATTCGGCTTGGCGCTCGCGGTGGCCGGCGGCGGTCTGGCCTACCTGCCCGAGCCGTGCGTCGCGCCTTCGGTCGAGCGCGGCGAACTCCGCGTCGCGCTGGCTGATTGGGCTCCGATGGGGCCCGGCTTTCATGTCTATTTCCCCGGACGACGCCAACTGCCGACCGGATTGCGGTTCCTCATCGATCTGATCCGTGAGGTCAGGCCGCTCAAATTGTAACGGCCGCGCTCCGGCATTGAGCGGGGCTCATCGTTCCGATGAGGATCAAGCGGCTGATCGTCAGCCCACGCAATGTCTACGTCCGGCCCATCAAGGTCAGTCAAGAGATCGAGACATGCATCGCTTCACCGGAAAAGTCGCTTTCATCACGGGCGCGGCCAGCGGTATCGGCCGCGCCGCCGCGCTCGCCTTCGCGCGGGAAGGCGCGCGGGTTGCGATCACCGACCGGACTGAGGCTGCGCTCGATCAGCTTCGCGCCGAGATCGAAGCGGCGAGGGGCGAGGTGCTCGCTATCCGGTGCGACGTGTCGGTGCCGGAGGATGTCGAGGTGGCGGTTGCCAAAACCGCCGAGCGGTTCGGCCGCATCGACTGCGCCTTCAACAATGCCGGCGTTGAGAACAAGGCCGCTCCCGTCCACGAGATCACCCTCGACGAGTGGGACCGCATCCTCGACATCAACCTGCGCGGCACATTCGTGTGCATGAAGCACGAGATCGCGCAGATGCTGCGCCAGAGCGGCGGCGTGGTGGTCAACACCTCGTCCGGCGCTGGCATCAGGGGCGTGGCGGGCGGCGCGAGCTACGCCGCCTCCAAGCACGCCCTCATCGGCCTCACCAAGTCGGCCGCCCTCGACTATGCGAAGGCGAACATCCGGGTGAATGCCGTCCTGCCCGGAAACATCGAGACGCCAATGATGGACCGCTTCACCGGCGGCGACATCCAGAAGGCGATCGACCTTGAGCCGGTCGGGCGGCTCGGCAAGCCCGAGGAGATCGCCGAAGCCGTCTTGTGGATGTGTTCGGACCTCGGTGCGTTCGTCACAGGCGCATCAATCTCGGTCGACGGCGGCTGGTCACTCTGACGCGCGGTTCTTAAACCGACAGAGGATGGATCCCATGGAAATCAAGCGCAGCGGAAGTCAGCCTTCGGGCGCAGGGCCCTCCGAGTGGTTCTCCGGCACGGTGCGGATTGATCCGCTTCACAGCGCGCCCGATCCTGCCCGCGTCGCGATGGCCAGCGTGACATTCGAGCCAGGCGCGCGGACGGCGTGGCACACGCACCCGCTTGGCCAGACGCTAATCGTCACGTTCGGACGCGGATGGATTCAGCGCGAGGGCGGTCCGATCGAGGAAATCGCGCCGGGCGACGTCGTCTGGTTCGAGCCGAACGAGAAGCATTGGCACGGTGCCACTGCGAACACGGCGATGACGCACATCGCAATCCAAGAGCGTCTCGACGACAAGACCGTGACCTGGATGGAGCAGGTCACCGAACGGGAGTATTCCGGGTCCTGAATTTGGGCTGCAAGGTCCTTTTCCAGCGATACGGCGCCAAGAGCGGTCCGGCGGGTTTCCACCCTGAGCCGACATGTGCGTATGGGTACCAAGCGTGAGATTTGGACTACTAGATGTTCGGTCCCGGCATCCGGCGATCCGAAAGCGGACGCGTTTTCACGGCTTCATTTTGATGCTGTCATGTTCGCGGTTGGCCGCATCAATCGCCGCACCGTTGTTGAGTGCCCACGCGCAGAGCGCCTCAAAGGGCT
Organism: Methylobacterium sp. Leaf361; assembly: GCF_001424445.1. Lineage (NCBI taxonomy): Bacteria > Pseudomonadati > Pseudomonadota > Alphaproteobacteria > Hyphomicrobiales > Methylobacteriaceae > Methylobacterium > Methylobacterium sp. Leaf361. The sequence goes on from NZ_LMPY01000052.1 coordinate 10,519, forward strand.
CGCGTAGTGAATGGCCGAGCGGGGTGATCGCATACTCGACGCCGATGGGTGCGGTCGGCAGCACCGTCCGGGTCACCAAACCATTGCGCTCCAGCCGCTTCAGCGCGTCCGCCAGCGCCTTGTGCGTGATGCCGTCGAGCCGCCGCTTGATCGCGTTGAACCGTGAAGGCCGCGGGCAAAGCACCGTGAGGATCAGGATCGTCCACTTGTCGGCGATCTTGTCCAGCACCGGGCGGACCTGCGCCATGTTGGCGAGCGCGCAAGCGGACGCGGCATCGAAGTCGGTATCGTCGGCCATATCTAGGCTACCTTAAGTGCGTTCTTGATAGCAGATACACGCTGTGTATCTGCTGCGCCATCGCAGATGAAGGGATGCCCCGATGGCTCGCATGCAAGACAAGGTTGCGCTGGTGATCGGCGGGGCGAAAGGCATCGGCCTTGCGGTCGCCGAGCGGCTGGCGGTCGAAGGCGCGTCGGTCGTCTTCACCGGGCGGCGCGCCGACGAGGTCGACGCAGCCGCTGCGAGGATCGGGCGCGGTGCGCAGGGCCTCGTCGCGGACGCAGCCCAACAGGAGGATCTGCACCGCGTCGTGGCGACGGTGCGGGAGATGCATGGCCGGATCGACGCGCTGGTCCTCAACGCGGGCATCTCGGAACCCGCGACCCTGCGCGACGGGACGCCCGAGCATTTCGACCGGCACTTTGCGGTCAACGTCCGTGGGGCTGTCTTCGGGTTGCAAGCGGCTCTGGGCGCAATGGGGCGGGGTGGGGCCGTCGTGCTGATGGGGTCGATTGCCGACGTCATGGGCGTGACGCCCTACGGGACCTACGCCGCGACGAAGGCAGCGCTGCGCTCCTACGCGCGCACATGGACGGCGGAACTGGCCCCACACGGCATCCGCGTGAACGTGGTGGCCCCCGGTCCGACCGATACCGCCATGATGGCGAGCGTATCTGAGGACGGGCGGGCCGCACTCATCGCGCCGATCCCGCTCGGCCGCATGGCGCGTCCCGAGGAGGTGGCAGCGGCCACGCTGTTCCTACTGAGCGACGAGGCGAGCTTCGTCGCGGGGGCCGAACTGTGCGTCGACGGCGGGATGCAGCAGGTCTAGCGTCCCGATAGCAGTTTCAGGGTGTCCGCTTCCGCCGGTTTGCATCCCCGAAGCGGACCATCTTGAAGCCTGAAGAGTTTCGGTCGCCGCGAGGCGTACGAAAGTCTTGGATGAACGAACCCGCGGGATGGCGGGCGGGCCTATGGGGATTTGGGCTGGGCGTCGCC